>NZ_JAPCJC010000025.1:0-65022 GCF_027707805.1 Aeromonas sp. QDB20
AAGCGAGCTCATCAGGTTGGCGTGTTCTGCCGTGCTGGTGAGGGCGCATTATAGGGAGGCGCGTCGCGATGACAAGGCTTTTTTTGAAGAAAGTCACGGAAATCTCAAATTATCCAATTAGAAACAGCTTACTCAGTGTATATATACAATGTTATCCACAACCCAATGATTTCAGACCCCTTTTATCATCATTTAAGTGGGTCTTCCTCCCGCAAGGGATGCCATACTGGAACGGATAATGTGTCCCGAATGGTCCATGGTAGCGCCCGGCTGGAAAGCTGGTTACCATGGAGGTGAATAGAGTGTTGCACCTTTTTTGCTTTCATTTACAAAAGGTCTTTAAAGATGAATTTATCCAAGTTTCCCGTTTATGTGCAGGCAGCCATCCTTGCCCTGGTGTTGGCACTGGTTGGTTATCTGGTTGCCCAGGCACTGCAATTTTCTTTGAAAGCCGAAGTGATTTTTGCTGTGGGTCTGGCCATCGGCGGTTTCGTGGTACCGCTGTTCCTCAACAACCGTGCGCCCGCCGGCGCCACTGAACAGGCCTCCAATCAGGAGACCTGCACCTTATATGTAGGCAACCTGCCATACCGTGCCAATGAGATAGCCGTGCGTGAACTGTTTGCCGAACAGGGCCAGGTGATCTCTGTTCGTCTGATGAAGGACAAGGCCACCGGCAAGCGCCGGGGATTTGGTTTCGTAGAGATGCCTGCTGCGGACGCTGCCAAGGCGATCGCAGCGCTCAACGACAAGGAGTATCAGCAGCGCACTCTCAAGGTGCGCGAAGCCAATGACAAGCGGGATAAAGATGAACGAGAAGGCAACGAGGTTGACGCCTGATCGGCAACCGATCGTTTGTTAGAACCTGACCTCTTCGAGTGATGACAGCCCCCAAGCTTGCAAGGGGGCTGTCAGTTTCTGGGTCTGGGCATCCAGCCGGGTGCAATAGGCGCTCCCCCCGACATCTTCCATCCGCGTCGGTGTCGTGACCAAACCAGTCAACAGGTGAGCCACCCGTTTGGCAACCGCACTGCCGGAATCCACCAGTTGGCACGCAGGCATCAGCTGCCGTATCTCTTCATCCAGCAACGGGAAATGGGTACAGCCCAACACCAGGGTATCCGGGTGTTCTTCCCCTTCCAGCCAGTCCGCCAGCACTTCCCGCAGCAGCGCCATATTGACCGGCAGACCCGCCAGCTTGCGTTCGGCCTCGATGACCAGCTCGGTCGCCCCCTTGAGCAACACTCGCTTGCCCGGCGCAAACTGGGCGATAAGCTCGTGGGTGTATTCACGGCTGACGGTACCCGGTGTCGCCAGCAGACCGATGCAACCGTTGCGGGTAAGCGCGGCCGCGGGCTTGATGGCAGGCACCACCCCTACCACGGGAATAGCCAGAGCCTCGCGCAGGGCAGGCAGCGCTATGGTGCTGGCGGTGTTGCAGGCGATCACCACCAGATCGATATGATGACGAGCCACCATGGTAGTGACCAGTCGGGTGCAGGCAGCAATCAGGGCAGGCTCGCTCAGCTCACCATAGGGGAAGTTGGCGTTGTCGAAGCAATAGAGATAGTTGTGTGCCGGCAATGCGCGGCGGATCTCGCGGTAGATGGTCAGCCCACCCATACCGGAGTCGAACACGAGAATATTGGCCACTTGAGCTCCCCTTTGGTGCAAGGCGGCGATCATACTCCCGCCCACCGCCAATAGAAAAGGCCCCACCAATGGCGGGGCCCCTCATTTATACAATCACGGTCGGGATCAGAGTGAGTAGTCGACCGTCACGTAATAGGCACGCTCGTCGGCCGGGTAGCCCACCGCAGTCTGGTACTCCTTGTCCAGCAGGTTGTTGATCTTGCCGGAGACCTTCCAGGAAGGCGCGACCTGATAACCCACTGCCAGGTTCCAGACACTGTAGCCCCCCAGCTGGGTCGTGTTGGCCGCGTCGCCATAGCGCTCGCCCTGATAGATCCAGCTCAGGGAGCCATCGAACTGCTGCCACTGTGCCTGGGTCACCCACTTGGCCCCCTTGCGGGAGATCAGCTGCAGCTGTTTGTCGGTCACCTTGTCCTTGGGATCCTTGTACTCGGCAGAGACCCGGTGGCTCAGCCAGCCGGTGTCAAATTCCCCTTCCAGCTCGACACCCTCGATCCGCGCCTTGCCAACGTTCTGAGGACTCCAGAGGCTGTTGGAATCACTCGGATTAGTGGGTGCCCACTGGATCATCTGCTCGAAGTCATTGCGATAACCGGTCACACGCCACTCGACGCCGACAGTCTGGCCATCAAGCATCAGCTCGCGGCTCTTCGACTCTTCCGGCTTCAGGTCAGGGTTGCCTGATCTCGGGTAGTAGAGGTCATTAAAAGAGGGGGCGCGGAAGCCGGTGCCGTAACGGGCACTGAGGCGATAATCCTCCGCGAAGCGCCAACCAGCCCCGGTCTGCCAGGTGTTGTGACGACCAAACTGCTTGTTGTCGTCACTGCGACCGCTCAGCTCGGCCTGCCACGTCTGGTTGTCAAACTGGGCCAGAGCATAGAGCCCGGTGTTGTCGCGCTCGTCGGCATCGCTCGGGAAGGCGGTGCCGGAGGAGCGGGAACTGGCATCCAGCATGTCACGCTGCCAGTCGGCGCCGCCACCCAGGGTCCAGTTCTCGTCCAGCTTGACGTTGTTGACCCAGTTCAGGGTGTACTGACGGGTATAGAGCCGGTCAGTGGCCTGATCGCGGCCGCTGCTGTCCGGGTAGTCGTAGGCATCCTGTTTGGAGAAGGCACCGCGCAGTTCGCTCAGGTAACGCTCGTCGTGATAACGGGACCCCAGCTGGTAGCTCTGATTCTCGGTCCAGGTTTCGTTGCGCTGATGGTAGGCCGGGCCCCAGGCAGAAGCGGCGGACGATCGGTCGTACTGGGCAATGTTGCGGAACCAGCGGGTCGTGCCGAACAGATCCCAGTTGCCGGTCAGCGCATGCTGATAGTCCAGCATGGCGTTATAGCCCCGGTGACCGTGCTTGTCGCCATCGTTCACCCCTGCGATGGGGTGGACGTTGTAGCCGGTCTCGTCATCGAAGCCCCCGGCAACCTTGAGCTGGCCAGCTTCACCGATCTGGCTGGCGCTGCTGAAGGCGGCCTGGCGCTGTTTGTGAGAGCCGGCACCGACATTGAATTTGTGCTTGTTGGTCGCGGGATCGGGACGGGTGATGATGTTGATCACCCCGCCGATGGCATCCGAACCATAGATAGTGGCACGCGCACCGCGGATATATTCGATGCGCTCCACCTGGTTGAGCGGCAGGTTGTTGAGCTCCGTCATCCCGGCAGTCAGGGAGGCGCTACGCACCCCGTCCACCAGCACCAGGGTCTGGGAAGAAGTGCCGCCACGCACCCGCAGCGAGCTCAGCTGGCCACGGCCACCATTGCTCACCACTTCCACGCCGGGCAGGGTCTTGACCACATCGGTCACGGTCTGGGCTTGCAGACGGTCAATCTCGTCACGGGTCACCACGTTGACGGGAGCCAGCACACTGGAGGCAGGTTGGGCGACACGGGTGGCGGTCACCACCATGGTGGGGTTGACGGGGATAGTCAGTGGCTGGGCAAAGGCCGCCGTTGGCAACAGGGCAGCCGCCAATAATTTCTTGGACATGAGAGATCCTTAAGTTCGCGTAAGCATCTACTTCGTGGCCGGTTTCTCTCGGCCCGAAATACGAACTTTGGCAGGTCTTCGGGCTGGGGGGCTGATGGCCTACGGCGACGGCTTCCCACCCGATGGCAGTGCCCTGATGTCGCTTCGTTCCCCCTTACCGCTGCGCGCCAGCTCCGGATTTTCACCGGATTCCCTATTAAGCATGATGCGCCAAAGCGCAGGGATTATAGGCAGAGCGGAGGTGGATGTATAGCCATCCAGATTTCTATTTCTTGCCACCCAGTGCCGCCAATCGCTGCTTCGCCCCTGCCATCACCGCCTGCACACCGGGATGGGAGAGATGACGACCGGCCGACACCAGATAGTAGGAGAGCGTCACTTCGGTCAGGGTTGCAATCCGTTCGACACCATAGAGCCGCGCAATCTCCTCGGCCATGGCCAGCGGCGCCGGGAAGATCCCCATCCCCGCCTTGCCGAACGACTTCATCAGAGTCGAATCATCGAACTGGCCGACCAGATGAGGATGAATGCCCTGCTGCCGATACCAGGCCAGCAGGCTGTCATGGGTCGCCGACTTCTCTCCCGGGATCAGCAGCGGCAGTCCCTCGAGGGAGGCAGGAAAATCCTGCCGTGCCCTGGCAGCCAGCTCGGGGCTGGCAAACAGCGCCAGCGGGCTGCGTCCCAGCTCGTGGTTGTAGCCACGCACCCCGCTGTCGGGGGGAAGCGGGCGATCGATCAGCACCATGTCCAGCTTGTGGCTGGCCAGCTCGCTGAACAGCTGCTCCGCCCGCTCTTCATGGCACACCAGGCGCAGCGGGGTGGCCAGCGCCATGGCAGGCGCCAGCAGCTCGAACGCCAGGGTACGGGGCACGGAGTCGGCAATCCCCACCTGCATGGTCAGCTCCTGGCTGGCATGGCGCAGGGTATGCTCGAGATCGGCGCCGAGCGAGAAGATGGCGCCAGCCTGTTCGAGCGCCTGACGACCGGCGGCGGTCAGGGCAAGCCGCCTGCCTACCCGGTTGAACAGCGCTACCCCGAGGGAGAGCTCCAGCTCGGCCACCTGGCCGCTGACGGTCTGCGGCGTGAGGTGCAACTGTTCGGCGGCCCGCGTCACACTACCGCTGCGCGCCACGTGCCAGAAGTAATAGAGCTGTTTATAGTTGAGCATCGGGTCCCTTATCAGTTTCTACCGAACAATCATCAATCAAAATCTGATTTTATCGAAACATCTTGCACTCTAGCATGCAACCACCCTGTGAATTGCCTCCTGCGAACTCCCATGCTGGATGTTGTTGTACTCTTTTTCCTGTTTGGCCTGCTGGCCGGTCTGGTGCGCTCCGAGCTCAAGCTACCGCCCGCGCTCTACGATACTCTCTCCCTCTTTCTGTTGCTGGCCATCGGCCTCAAGGGCGGCGTCGGTCTGGCGCAGCAATCCCTGCAACCCTTATTACCGCAACTGGCGCTAGTGATCCTGCTCGGCATGCTGCAGACCCTGGCCGGGTTCGCCGTGCTACGCCTCAAGATGAGCCGGGTCGATGCCGCCGCCACTGCCGCCCACTACGGCTCGGTCAGCGTGGCGACCTTTGCGGTCGGGGTGAACTGGCTCACCGAGCGCGGCATCAGCTTCGAATCCCAGCTCTCCATCTTCCTGGCGGTGATGGAGATCCCCGCCATCTTGGTCGGCATCGTACTGGCCCAGGGAGTGAGCCGGCAGACCCGCTGGCGCCGACTGGCCCATGAAACCTTCCTCGGCAAGGGGGTCACCCTGCTGCTGGGCGGCATGGCCATCGGTTATCTCGCCGGTCCCGACGGGATTGCCCCGCTCAAGCCCCTGTTTGTCGACCTGTTCAAGGGGGCGCTGGCGCTGTTCCTGCTGGAGATGGGCCTCATCGTCGCCCGCCAGTGCCAGGACCTGCGCCGCCATGGCCTGTTCCTGCTCGGCTTTGCCCTGCTGATGCCGCTCGCCTCGGCTGGCCTCGGCCTGGTGATCGGCCAGCTGATGGGGCTCTCCCTGGGTGGCCTGACCCTGCTGGCCACCCTGGCAGCCAGCGCCTCCTATATCGCCGTGCCGGCCACCATGCGCATCGCCGTGCCTCAGGCCAATCCGGGCCTGTCGCTCAGCGCCGTGCTGGGGGTCACCTTCCCGTTCAACATCATGCTGGGGATCCCGCTCTACCACAGCTGGGCCCGCCACTTCATGGAGTAGCCACATGCAGACCGAGATCCGTACCCTGCTCACCGTCATCACGGAAGCAAACCTGGAACCCACCCTGCTGCGCACCCTCACCCGCGAGGGGCTGCGCGGCTACACCATCACCGATGCCAGAGGCCGCGGTGACCACGGTGAGCGCAACGCCAGCTGGAGCGAGAGCGGCAACATCCGGCTGGAAGCGATCTGCAGCCGCGAACAGGCGGAGCGCCTGCTCGCCCACCTGCAGAGTCGCTACTACCCCGACTATGCCATGGTCGCCTTTTTACAACCGGTCGAGATCGTCCGACCCGAAAAATTCTGAGCCGGCTTGCCGGCTCTTTTTGCCACCCAGAGACAAACGTTTTACTGCAAGGAGTCATAGCCATGAACACCCCTCCCCTGATCGGCCTGGTAATGGGATCCGACTCCGACTGGCCCGTGATGCAGGCTGCCGCCCGCATCCTCAAGGAGCATGGCGTCCCCTATGAGGCGCGCGTGGTCTCGGCCCACCGCACCCCGGATCTGCTGTTTGAATATGCCGCCAGCGCCCGTGAGCGTGGCCTGCGCGCCATCATCGCCGGGGCTGGCGGCGCCGCCCATCTGCCGGGCATGGTGGCCGCCAAGACCACCCTTCCGGTGCTGGGTGTGCCCATCCCGACCCGCCAGCTCAAGGGGATGGACTCCCTGCTCTCCATCGTGCAGATGCCCAAGGGGGTGCCGGTCGCCACCTTCGCCATCGGCGAGGCGGGCGCCGCCAACGCCGGCCTGTTCGCGGTCTCCCTGCTCTCCGTCGCGCAAGACGGCGATGCCCCTCGCTACCAGCAGCAGCTCGACGGTTTTCGCGCCAACGAACGCGACCGGGTGCTGGCCCTCACGCTGGAGGACCCGGCATGATACTGCCACCCGCCACCCTCGGCATGCTGGGGGGCGGCCAACTGGGCCGCTACTTCGTGATGGCCGCCCACCGCCTCGGCTACAAGGTGGTGGTGCTGGATCCCGACCCTGCCAGCATCGCCGGCGCCGCTGCCGATCATCATATTGTTGCCGCCTATGACGACCCGACCGCACTGCACGATCTGGCCAGCCGCTGCGCCGCCGTCACCTGCGAGTTCGAGAACGTGCCGGCCACCGCCCTGGCCCTGCTGGAGCAGTACCAGCCGGTACGACCGGCCGCCGGTGCCGTGCGCATCTGTCAGGATCGCCGCGAAGAGAAGGCCTTCCTGAGCAGAGCCGGCATCCCGGTCGCCCCCAACCAGACGCTGCAGCCGGGTGAGCCGCTGCCCGAGCTGCCGGATCACCTCTTCCCCGCCATCCTCAAGACCGCCCGCGAGGGGTACGACGGCAAAGGCCAGTGGACCATTCAGGCCGCCGACCAGCTGCCGGCAGCGCTGGCCGCCAGCGGCGTCCCTTGCGTGCTGGAGAAGCGCCTGCCGCTGGAAGGGGAATTTTCCCTGACCCTAGCCCGCAGCCCGAGCGGTGCCATCGGTGCCCTGCCGCTGGTGCAGAACTGGCACAGCGGCGGCATTCTGGATCAGACCCGCTCCCCGGCCAACATGCCGGCGCTGGAAGCCGACGCCAGACGCATCGCCGAGCAGCTGATCGCCGCCCTCGACTACGTCGGCGTGCTGACGGTGGAGTTCTTCCTGGTGGCAGGCAAACTGCTGGTCAACGAGATGGCCCCCCGGCCCCACAATTCGGGCCACCCCAGCCTCGACAACGCCGAGTGCAGCCAGTTCGAGCTGCAGGTGCGCGCCCTGTGCGATCTGCCGCTGCCCGCCCGGATCGCCGTGCGCCCCGCCATGCTGCTCAACCTGCTGGGGGATCTCTGGCAGGCCGGCACGCCAGACTGGGCCGCCCTGCTGGCACTGCCCGGCGTGCATCTGCACCTCTACGGCAAGGGAGAACCCCGCCCCGGCCGCAAGATGGGCCATGTCACCATCACCGCCGCCGACTGGCCAACGGTGGAAGAGGCCTGCCAGCGGGTGCGCCAGCTGTTGGGGCTGCCGCCACACTGAGCCCTGAGCCGCGCACAAAAAAAGACCCGGGCCTGGCCCGGGTCTTTTCATTGCTTGCTGCGGTAAGAAGGTGATCAGGCCCGCTCCACCGATACCGGCGCCGGCAGGCGGATGGTGAGGGAGAGCACCAGCGCCACCACCAACAACACCAGGATCAGGTTGAAGGTCGCCATGAAGCCGCCAAACAGGGAGGCCACGATGGAGCCGATGATGCTGCCCAGACCAAAACCCAGATAAATGACGCCGTAGTTCTTGGTCAGGTTGTTGAGACCGAAGAAGTCGCTCACCAGCGAGGGGTAGACGGTGATGGTGCCGCCGAAGCTGAACGCCACACAGGCCACCGCCACGAAGAAGAGGTTGGCGTTGAGCGGCACGAACAGCAGCAGCGCCATCCCGGCCAGGGTAATCAGCTGGGCAATGGTGATGACCCGGATACGGGACATCTTGTCGGAGAGGATACCCAGCACCAGCCGGCCACCCAGGTTGGCCATGGCGATGATGGCGACGGCGTTGGCGGCGACCACGGCCGGCAGGCCCACCATGTTCTCGCCGATGTCCTTGGCCACGCCGATGACGTAGAGACCGCTCATGCAGGCGGTGAGGAACATCAGCGCCAACATCCAGTACTGCGGCTTGCGCATCGCCTCGGCCAGGGTGAAGTCGCGGCTCTCGCTCTGCTGCACGGCGGTGGCCTGCTTGGGCGCATCCTTCATCAGCATGCCACCCACCAGCACCATGGACATGGCGATCAGCCCCCACAGCTGGAAGGTGGTCTCCAGGCCGTTGCTGGAGAGCAGCAGCAGGTTGATGTATTTGAAGCCCAGGCTGCCGAGGCCATAGGCACCGATGGAGCAGGCGGAGATCAGCCCCTTGCGCTCCGGGAACCACTTCACGCAGTTGGAGAGGGTCATCAGGTAGCCGGTACCATCGGCAAAACCGACCAGGATGCCGGCGCAGAGGTAGAGCATCGCCAGGTTGCTGGCGTGGGCGGTGAGGAAGAAGCCGATGCCGAGCAGCACGCCGGCACCCAGGGTGACGTTGCGCACCCCGAACCGCTCCTGCAGCTTGCCCGCCAGGGAGGAGGCCACCGCCAGGGAGAGGCTGAGCAGGCCGAAGGCGAAGGCGACCTGGCTGACCGGCTCGTCCAGCTTGTCGGAGAGCTGGGCGTTGAACAGGCTCCAGGTGTAAACGGATCCCAGCGCGAACTGGGTGATGATGGTCCCCAACAGGGTGAGGTAGCGGGTGCGATTCAGATCGATGGTCATGATGCGTCTCGGTCAATGGCCTTAAGGAAACTGGGGCCACTATAGGCAAGACGCCAGTCCCGCCGACCGATTAAGGCATGAAATGCAGATCGGCGGGAATGAATGACAATCAGAGCCGCATCAGCTGACGGAACGCCTTGATGTTGCTGCGGCTGACCGGCACCTCGAACGGCAAGTCATGGAGCCGGATGAGATAGGTGCTGTTGAACCAGGGCACTATCTCGCGGATCTTGTTGATGTTGACGCAGTAGGAGCGGTGGCAACGGAAGAACCCCTCGGCGGGCAGCCGGCTGACGAACTCGCTGAGGGTCATGGTCATCACGTAGCGATCATCGCGGGTGTAGACATAGGTGAGCTTCTCGTCGGCTTCCGCGTAATAGATCTGCTCGCAGGGGGTGACAATGATGCGCTCCCCCTTCACCAGATTGACGGTGCGATTGTGTGGCGTGCCCGGCTCGCTCCCCTGCCCTGTCTGCGACTTGCCCGCCAGCTCGAGCTTTTGCAGCAGGCTGATGAGGCGCGGCTCGTTGTAGGGTTTGAGGATGTAGTCGAACGCCTCCAGCTCGAACGCCTCCACTGCGAACTCCTTGTAGGCGGTGACGAAGACGATGTGGGGCGGATGGCTCGACTTGTGCAGATTCTTGGCCAGCAGCAGGCCGTCGATGGAGGGGATCTGGATGTCGAGGAAGACCACGTCCACCTCGTGATCCTGCAGGTATTTGAACGCCTCCAGCCCGTCCTCAAAGCTCGCCACTATCTCGATCTGGCTGTGCTGATTCACCAGATAGATGAGCTCCTCGCGGGCCAAGTATTCATCTTCCACTATGATGGCTTTCAGCATGGCATCGACTCCTGATCCGGCAGATAGAAACTCACTTCGGTACCCGGCTCCAGCCGCTTGAGGTGCAGGCCGTCGCCATAGAGCAGCTTGACCCGCTGATGCACGTTCATCAGGCCGATGCTGCGGCTTTCCACCCGCCCGGCGGCGACCCCGTCGATCACCTCCTGGCTGATGCCGTAACCGGTATCGCGCACCGCTACCCGAATGCCGCCCGCCAGCTGCTTCACCTCGATGGTGACCCGACCCGGCGCGCTGCGGGGCTGGATGCCGTGCAGGATGGCGTTTTCCACCAGCGGCTGCAACAACAGGCTCGGCACCTGGATGTGCACGTCGTCCACCTCGAATACCACCTCCAGCTTGTCGCCGAAGCGGGCCTGCTCGATGGCCACGTAGTCGCGCACCTGCTGCAGCTCCTCCTGAATGTCGATGAGGGTGTCCCCCTTGTTGAGGTTGTAGCGCAGGTAGTCCGCCAGATTGGCGATCAGCTGGCGCGCCTGCTGGGGCCGAATGCGGATCAGCGACGAGATGGCATTGAGGGCGTTGAACAGGAAATGCGGGTTGATCTTGCTCTGCAACGCGGTGAACTCCGCCTTGCGGGTCATCTCCTTGAGCTGCTCGATGCGCGACACCTCCATCTGGGTGGAGATGAGCTGGGAGAGGCCCACCGCCATCTCCTTGAGGGAGCTGGTGATGCTGTGGGTGCGGCGGTAGTAGATCTTGAGGGTGCCGCTCACCGAGCCGTTTTCTCGCAGCGGAATAATGATGACCGAGTGGAAATCGGAGAGGTGATACTGGCGCAGATCGTTGTTGATGATGATCTGGTCCAGCAGCACCGCCCGCTGGGTCATGGCGCTGATGGCGTGGTGCTCGTCCAGCTCGTAGTAATCCTTGCCCACCCCCACATAGGCCAGCACGTCGCGGGTGTCGGTGATGGCCACCGCATCGGCGCTGATCTCGCTGCGAATGATGCCGCACACCTGGCTCAGGGAGTGACGATCGATGTTCTGGAAAAACGGCAGCGTCTTGTTGGCGATGTCCAGCGCCAGCTTGGCCTGCTTGGCGGCGATCAGCTCCTTCTCGTCATCCAGATCCTGTACCAGCTTGATGATGAGGCCGATACAGAGCGCCCCGGCGATCATCGGATAGGCGATGTGGCTGACGATCTCGACCCCCACCGCATGGGGCTCGGTCAGCAGCCAGATGAGCAGCATGGTCAGCCCCTCGCAGGCCATCCCCGCCAGGATGCCGTACAGCCAGAGCCGCGACTTGCGGCAGCGCAGGTGCAGCCAGGTCGCCAGCAGGCCAGCGATGATGCTGGCGATGAGACACGGGATCGAGGTGTGGCCATCCATGTCGATGAGGTAGCGGTGCAGACCCGAGATGACCCCGGCCGGAATGCCGACCCAGGGGCCGAACAGGATACCGCCGGAGATGATGGCGATGATCCGCACGTTGATGAGGGCCCCCTCCACCGGAATGCCGGTGTAGGTGCTGAACACCGCGAACAGGCAGAAGATGGCCGCCACCAGCACCAGTTCGGCCGGGGTGTGGTCCCGCTTCTGGAACAGCCGCTGGAACGGCCGGGTGCGGGTCAGGAAGAACAAGGTCATCAGCATCAGCGCCGCCCGTTCGAACACCGCCAACAACATCATCTGATTTTCGAGCATGAGACCATCCGACCGATTGCAACCAGGGAACACAACTGAATTATCTCTCGCCATGACACGTGGAAGGCAAGCATGAGGGACTGATCCCCTCATGATAAAGCACAGTAGTTTACCCCAGCCGACCGGATAGGGAAGGCCGCGACTCCCCCGGACGGGTGTGACCCCTTGTCGGGGTCAGGATGACAGCGTGGCCAGCCTGGCGGCGAAGCCCATGAAGAAGAGGCCGATGAGGCCGTTGCCGAGTCTGGCGAGGCGTACCTTGCGCGCAAAGAAGCGCGCCATCAGGGTGCCGCCGAAGATCAGCAGGGTCAGATAGACGAAGCTCATGGCCTCCAGCATGCTCGCCAGCACCAGGTAGGAGAGCCAGGTGTGGGCATAGTTGAAGTCGACGAACTGCACGAAGAAGGAGACGTAGAACAGGATCGCCTTGGGGTTGGTGAGGCTTAAGGTAAGCGCCTTGGAGAAGTAGCGCTCGCCGTGCTCGACCACGGACGCCTGCCCTTCCCGCCTGGCGATAAAGTTGGCGTGCAGGATCTTCACCCCGAGATAGAGCAGGTAGATGGCCCCCAGGTAGCGCACCAGGGTAAACAGCAAGGGGGTGGTACGAATGAGGGAGGCGATGCCCAGATAGGCGCAGAAGATCAGGATGGCATCGCCGACGAAGACCCCGAGGGCCGCCTGGTAGCCCGGGCCGACGCCGCGGCTCGCCCCGGTGCGCAGCACATAAATCGAGTTGGGCCCCGGCGCTATGATGATGAAGAAGAGCCCCACCAGATAGGTCCAGACATTGATGACCCCCAGACTCTCAAACATGGCGCGCCCCTCTGGACTTGGAAAACAGCCCGCTCAGGCAGGTCCAGACATTGATGACTCCCAGGCTCTCAAACATGATCCCTCCATGGCGGGTAGCGGCCCGCATAATGCGACGACGAGGTTTCTATACTAATCCTCCGCCCGCCGAGCACAAGCACCGAGCAATGATCCGTCATATCTGGACTGCACATCCCCGCACTCACCACTTTGTGGTGTCCAGATGCGTCGGGATCAGGCATGTTAAGCCATATCCAGATTCACAGAACCCGCCCTCATGGAAAAGCGCCTCAGTACCGATCAGCCACTCGCCGCCGCTGCCGCGCACGACGCCTTGAATCGCACCAGCTATCCGGTGATCGCCGCCATCAGCTTCTCGCACCTGTTGAACGACATGATGCAGTCGGTGTTGCTGGCCATCTATCCGCTGCTCAAGCTCGGCCTCAACCTGTCGTTCGCCCAGATCGGCCTCATCACCCTCACCTACCAGTTCACAGGTTCGCTGTTGCAGCCGCTCATCGGCCTCTACACCGACCGTCGGCCCATGCCCTATTCATTGCCGTTCGGCATGGGCTTTACGATGATCGGCTTGCTGTCGTTGTCGCAGGCAGCCAGCTTCGGTGCCGTGCTGCTGTCGGCCATGCTGATCGGTATCGGTTCGTCGGTGTTCCACCCGGAATCGTCCCGGGTCGCTCGCATGGCGGCCGGCAGTCAGCCCGGGCTGGCCCAGTCGCTGTTCCAGATCGGCGGCAACCTGGGGTCGGCCATAGGCCCGCTGCTCGCCGCGCTGATCGTAGTGCCACGGGGCCAGGGCAGCGCGGCCTGGTTCTCGCTGTTCGCCCTGATCGGCGTCATCGTGCTCAGCCTGGTCGGGCGCTGGTCCAGCCACCACGCCGCCAACTTCCACAAACGGATGAAGGCGCACCTCGGTCACGGTCTGAGCCGCCGCCAGATCGGCTGGTCGCTGACCATCCTCGGCCTGCTGATGTTCTCCAAATTCTTCTACATGGCCAGTCTCAGCAGCTATTACACCTTCTACCTGATGGACAAGTTCAGCCTGTCGCTGGACAGCGCCCAGCTCTATCTGTTCGCCTTCCTGTTTGCCGTCGCGGCAGGTACCGTGCTCGGCGGGCCGATCGGTGACCGCATCGGTCGCAAGCGGGTGATCTGGATCTCCATCCTCGGCGTCGCCCCCTTCACCCTGCTACTGCCCCATGTCGACCTGTTCTGGACCTCGGTGCTCTCGGTCATCATCGGCCTGATCCTGGCCTCGGCCTTCTCTGCCATCCTGGTCTACGCCCAGGAGCTGGTGCCCGGCAAGGTCGGCACCATCTCCGGCCTGTTCTTCGGTATCGCCTTCGGCATGGGGGGCATAGGGGCGGCTCTGCTCGGCCAACTGGCGGATGCCACCAGCATCGAAACCGTGTACCGGGTCTGCGCCTACCTGCCGCTCATCGGCCTGCTGACCGTGTTCTTGCCAACCCTTAGAAAGGGATAGCGGGCCACCCCGCGAGGAATGCAACCCATAAAAAACGCGGCCTGAGCGGCCGCGTTTGACGTGGATGAGAGCAAGGGGTGGTCAGCAGTACTGGCCGGCCACCCAACCGCCGGGACTACAGCCCCACTGGAAGTTGCCGTCGCGAAGGCCGCTATCGCGCTCATAGACGATACACAAGCAGCCTCCATCAGCAGTACTGGCCAGCCACCCAGCCGCTGGGGCTACAGCCCCACTGGAAGTTGCCATCGCGAAGGCCGCTATCGCGCTCATCGACGATACAGAAGCAGCCGCCATCAGCAGTACTGGCCAGCCACCCAGCCGGAGGACCAGGCCCACTGGAAGTTGTAGCCACCGAGCCAGCCGGTCACGTCCACCACCTCGCCGATGAAGTAGAGGCCGGCCACCTTGCGCGCCTCCATGGTCTTGGAGGAGAGTTCGTTGGTATCAACCCCCCCCAGGGTCACCTCGGCGGTGCGATAGCCCTCGGTGCCGTTGGGCAGGATCTGCCAATCCCCCAGCAGGGTGGCCACCGCCTCCAGCTCCCGCTCGTTGTACTGGCGCATCGGCTTGCTGACCAGCTGGCCCAGCTCCACCAGCTTGTCGACGAAGCGCTTGGGCAGCTCGCGCCCCAGCACGGTTTTCAGCTCCTGTGCCGAATGGGCCTGGGCCCACTCCCTGAGGGTGGCGGCGATGTCGAGCTCCGGCAGCAGGTTGATGTGGATCTTCTCCCCCGCCAGCCAGAAGGAGGAGATCTGCAGGATGGCCGGGCCGGAGAGGCCGCGATGGGTGAACAACATGGCCTCCTTGAAACAGGTGCCATCCTCGGCGGTCACCGCCACCGGCAGGCTGACCCCGGCCAGATCGGCGAAGGCCTCTTTATCTGCCTGATGCAGGGTGAAGGGCACCAGCCCGGCACGGGTCGGTAGCACCTTGAGGCCGAACTGCTCCGCCAGCTTGAAGCCGTAGGGGGTGGCACCGAGCTTCGGCATGGAGAGGCCGCCGGTGGCCACCACCAGCGAGTGGCAGGTTATCTCACCCTGACTGGTGGTCAGCACGAAGCCCTCGTCGTTCTTGCTGACGGTGAGGATCTCGGTCTGGAACTGCAGGGCCACGCCGGCCCAGTCGCACTCGGTCAGCAGGATGTCGACGATCTCCTTGGCGCTCTCGTCACAAAAGAGCTGGCCCAGGGTCTTCTCGTGATAGTTCAGGCCGTGCCGGTCCACCAGCTCGATGAAATCCTGCTGGGTGTAGCGCGCCAGCGCCGACTTGCAGAAGTGAGGGTTGGCCGAGAGAAAGGCGTGGGGGCCGGCCTGATGGTTGGTGAAGTTGCAGCGGCCGCCGCCACTGATGAGGATCTTGCGGCCCGGCTTCTTGGCGTTGTCGAGCACCAGCACGGAGCGGCCCCGATAACCAGCCTGGGCCGCACACATCAAGCCGGCCGCCCCGGCGCCGATCACCACCACATCAAACTGCTTCATCATCACTCACCCATCAAAAGAAAAACGGCCCCTGTTCAAACGAGAGACCGTCATTGTACCCGGCAGACACCAGCCCAGCGGTTGCAGGACATTTGCAACAGAAAACGGCCCCTGTTAAGAGGGGCCGTCATTGTACTGGCTGAACACTAAGTGTCCACGACTATCAGGCGTTGCCATCCATGATGCTGGCCGGGGCGCCCTTGGCCAGCTCGGCCAGCTCCTTGTCGATGAAGTAGAGGCCCTTGCCGTCCTCGCCCACCAGGCTCAGACGATCGACGATGCTCTTGAACAGCTTCTCCTCTTCGTGCTGCTCGGCCACGTACCACTGCAGGAAGTTGAAGGTGGAGTAGTCCTGGGTGGTGAACGCCACGTGAGCCAGGCCGTTGATGCACTTGGTGATGTGGTATTCGTGCTCGAGGGTGGTACGGAAGATGTCGCCCAGCGACTTAAACTCGTGGGGAGGGGCATCGATGGCACCCAGCAGCGGCATGGCACCGGTCTCGCTCACGTAAGTGAACAGGCGCTCCATGTGCTGACGCTCCTCGACGGCGTGCTGGCGCAGGAAGGTGGCCGCCCCCTCGAAGCCCTTGTCCTCGCACCAGGCGCTCATCTGCAGGTAGAGGTTGGAGGAATAGAATTCAAGATTAATCTGCTCGTTCAACTTCTCGATCATGGCTTTGGCCAACATGATGATTCTCCACTGTGATTTGGTCACGATTGTCGCCACAGTTGCTGCCCGACGCAACCAGATAGCGCAGCCGAAGATCCCAGTTGTGACAGCTTTTCGCCTCATCCTATCCCCCATACGGTTATAGAGAAGCAAAGAAACATGGTGTAAGCGGATTCAGCCATTATGATGGCGCCAGTGGTCGGGGAAAGGATTCAATGAGATTCATAATGGCACTGGCGCTGCTCTGGATGACCCAGTTGCAGGCAGCTCCCTCCTTGCTGAAAGAGGCTGAATTGCAGGCGGCGCGCGATCCCGTCGGCTATCTGCAGCGCCTCGACGCCAGTCCCCAGCAGGATATGGAACTGTTCTACGCCAGGTCCCTGGCCCAAGCAGCCCTTGGCCGCTATCCACAGGCCCTGCTCGACAACGCCCGGGCCCGCGGGCTGGCCAGCGCCCAGCAGGAGACCCTGCGCCTGCTCGACTTTCGCTTGCAGCAGATCGCCCTCACCCTGGACACCGAGGCGCCGGATCAGGCGCTCACCCTGCTGGAGCAGCTCAGACCCGCCGTTGCCGGCCATCCGCAACAGACCTCGGAGTGGCACGCCCTGAACGGGCTCGCCCTCTACCGCACCCAGCAACTAAGCCCGGCCATCGCCGAACTCAAGACCGCCTTTCGCCTCAAACAATCGGTACCGGACTCCCCTATCGCCAGCCTGCAGTGTGCCCGCCTGCTGATGACCCTCGGCAACCTCTATGCCGATCTGAACCTGGCGCGGGAAGCCGAAGGCTACTATCTGGAGGCGCTGCAACGCATGGTGCAGCTGGGCGAACCCAACAGCCAGATCATCATCCGCGCCAACATGGCGCGGCTCTATATCGATACCGATCGACCCGCCCAGGCCAGGCGGCTGCTGGACAACCTGCTCAGCAACCCGGAGCTGGCGCCGGATTACCGAGCCATCATCCTCGGCTATCAGGCCATGGCGCTCAACGCCCAGCACGACTGGGCCGGCGCCCTGCGCACCCTGGACGAGGCACAGGCGTTGTATCGGCAGCTGGGCTACCCGGAAGCCGGCACGCGCCTGCAGGAGACCCGGGCCCGGGCGCTGCAGGGTAGCGGCGAGAAACAGCTGGCGCTGCAGGTGCTGACCAGCCAGGGGAGCACGGGAGCCGCCAGCAAGGCGCTGCAGGCCAGCCTGCTGGCGGATCAGGGGCGCTACCCGGAGGCCTACCAGGCACTCAGCGAATACGTGAGCGACTACAAGCAGCACTTCAACCAGACCCTGAGCCAGCATGCCGCCGCCTTCCAGGCCGAGATGGATCTGGCCCGCAGCGAGGCCAGCAACCGGGTGCTGCAGCAGGAGAATGAGAACAAGCGCCAGCAGCTGCTGCATCAGCAGAGTGCCCGCCACTACCAGCTGATGCTGGTCGGCCTGCTGGCAGGAGCCCTGCTGCTGCTCGGACTCACCACCCATCGGCTGCACCGCAGCTCACGCCACCTCTACAAGCTGGCCACCTTCGATCAGCTGACCGAGCTGCCCAATCGCCGTGCCCTGCTGGAGCGGCTGGCCAGCCGCTGGCAGCAGGAGGGGCCGCTCACCCTGATCATCATCGACATCGATCACTTCAAGCAGATCAACGACCGTCACGGCCATCAGGCGGGGGACAGAGCTATTCAGCGGTTGGCGCGGGAGCTGAGATCCTGGGCGCCCGACCAGCAGCTGGTGGGGCGCTGGGGTGGCGAGGAGTTTCTGGTAGCGGTGCCGCTGCCGGCGGCGGATTGCTGGTATCTGGCAGAGCAACTGCGCCAGCGCATCGGCCAGATCGAACAGCCGCGCATGACCATCAGCATCGGGGTGGCCGGCCGCTCGGCCACCGATGACGGGCTGGGCCAGCTCATCCACCGGGCCGACATGGCCATGTATCAGGCCAAGCGCCAGGGCCGCAACCAGACCATACTGGCCGCGGAGCCTGGCAGCCCCGAAGAACCGGAGGCACTGGCCAGCAGCGTGGCCTGAGCCGCAGCCTCCCCTGACTCAGGGCTGCAGCTCGCTGAGGGAGGCGACATCCACGGGCTCGCCATAGTCCACCCCCGCCAGCTCGAAGCCGTTGAGCTGCATGAAGTCCTGCCGCAGCCCGGCAAAATCCCCCAGCGCGTGGAAGTTGTCCGGCGTCACCTTGGACCAGAGCGCCGAGATGGCGGCCTGCACGGCCGGGTCGAGCTCGTGGTCATCCATCCGGATCAGCCGGTTGCCGTCAGCCACCACCCCTTGCGGGCCGTACATTTTGCTGGCGAACAACCGCTGCATCTGCTCGATGCAGCCCTCGTGTACCCCGCGCTCCTTCATCACCCCCATCAACAAGCCCAGATAGACAGGCAGCACCGGAATATAGGCGCTCGCCTTGGTCACCAGCGCCTTGCAGACCGACACCCAGGCGTGGCCGCCGATCTCCGCCAGCTGCAGGTTGATGGTCTCGGCGGTGGCGTGCAGGTGCTCCTTGGCATAGCCGATGGTGCCGTCCCGATAGAGGGGATAGGTCGATTCGGGGCCGATATAGGAGTAGGCCACCGTCTGGGCGCCGGGCGCCAAGCAATCCGCCTGCTGCAGCGCCTGCAACCAGAGCTGCCAATCCTCGCCCCCCATCACGCTGACGGTGTCGCGGATCTCCTCCGGGGTGGCCGGATCCAGCGACTGCTGCACCAGTGTGTCCTGTTCCAGATCCAGCCCCCAGCCGCGAAAGGGCTGGCCGGTGGTCTTGAGCACGGAGCGCACTTGCGTGCCGTCCGGCAGCACCCGGATGCCGCTCGCCAACGAGTAGATCACCAGATCCACCTGTCCGAGCTGCTGGCGGATGACGTCGATGGCCTGCTGACGCATCTGGTCTGAGAAAGCGTCACCGATCAGGTTGATGGCCACGCGGCCAGCCTGTTCCGCCTCCGTGCGAAACCAGATGTTGTTGTACCAGCCGGCGCTGCCCAGCCCCTTGTCGGAGGGGCCGCGCTCGAACGACACGCCAATGGTGTCGGCGCCGGCCCCGAAGGCCAGGGCGATGCGCGACGCCAGCCCGAAGCCGGACGAAGCGCCCAGCACCAGCACCCGTTTCGGCCCGTTGAACGGGCCCGCCGCCCGGATCCGCGCGATCTGCTGCAGCACGGCGGCGCGGCAGCCGATGGGGTGACAGTTGCGGGCGACGCAGCCCTGGATTTGTGGATGAATGATCATCAAGGAGTCTCCGGGAAAGGAACACGACAGCAGGAACGGCCGTGGAACGCAGCGGCGCGCCACGGTTTGCCAAGGGAACTGGCTACAGCATAACCAAGCGGGGCAGGATTACCTTGATGTCGGGCGGAATATCGGCGGGAAGAGGGCAGAAAAACAAAAGGGAGCGCGAGGCTCCCCAAAGCGGTATTCAGATGCTTTTTGTTGTTTTGTGTTCATTGCGAAACACGGGCACATCCTATGCCTGTCACCGGCTACGGGCAAGCCGGCAGGTGTGACCTGCTTCAAACTCCTGTTCGATTTATCGCCAGTTTATTGCCCATCATCGACAGTAAGCTCCATAGGAAACTCTTTAAAATCCCAAAACTGTGCCGGGGACACCATTTTAGTTTCAGCAGACATTGGTATAGTGGACTCAGGATCAGTGAGGAGAACTCCCATGAATGGAACCTATTACAAACACATACTGGCCGCGATCGACCTGTCGGAAGACAACCGCAAGGTGATCGAGAAGGCGGTCGACCGGGCCCGCTCCAACGGCGCCAAGCTGTCGGTGATCCATGTCGATGTGGACCTCAAGGATCTCTACACCGAGATGATCGATATCGACATCGACAACGTGCAGGACCAGGTGATCGCCGAGGCGAAAGAGAAGCTGGAAGCCTTCCTGGCGTCGGTGGACTACCCCATCGAGAAGAAGCTGGTGATCTGCGGCGATTTGAGCGAGCGGGTCAACCAGGCGGTCAGGGATTATCAGATCGACCTGCTGGTGTGCGGCCACCGCCAGAGCTTCTGGAGCCTGCTCACCTCAAGTGCGCGCCAGCTGATGAATACCGTGCCCTGCGATCTGCTGGTCGTCCCCTTGCAGAAGTAACCGAACAGGCGTAGTTTGATTTGCCATGAATATGACCTCGTTCAATCACAACTACTGGTGGTGCTGCTCTTAAACAGGCGGCACTGCTTTTCTATGTAAAATTTCCCAAAGAAAACACCGTGACCGCCGAGAGGCGGTCATTGTTTTCATCCCTTTGTCGCCTCCCGGCTCACCCAACTGGAGAGAGTGACATGCACAACCCCGTTATCCTGACCGGCGACCGTCCCACCGGCAAACTGCACATCGGCCACTACGTCGGCTCGCTGCGCCAGCGCGTGGCCGCCCAGCACCATTACCGCCAGTTCGTGATGATCGCCGATCTGCAGGCGCTGACCGACAACGGCCACAACCCGGCCAAGGTGACCGATCACGTGCTGGAAGTGATGGCCGACTACCTGGCCGCCGGCCTCGATCCGGCCAAAACCACCTTCTGCCTGCAGAGCGCCCTGCCCGCCCTCGCCGAGCTGACGACCTATTACCTCAACCTGGTCAGCGTCGCCCGGCTGGAGCGCAACCCCACCGTCAAGGCGGAGATCCAGCAGAAAGGGTTCGAGCGCAGCCTGCCGGCCGGCTTCCTGATCTATCCGGTCAGCCAGGCCGCCGACATCACCGCCTTTCGCGCCACCCATGTGCCGGTGGGCGAGGATCAGCTGCCCATGTTGGAGCAGACCAACGAGATAGTGCGCCGCTTCAACTCTCTGGTTGGCAAGGAGGTGCTGACCGAGTGCCAGCCCATTCTGAGCGACACCGGCCGCCTGCCCGGCATCGACGGCAAGGCCAAGATGTCCAAGTCCCTCGGCAACACCATAGAGCTCGGCATGTCGAGCGACGAGATCAAGCAGGCGGTGTTCGCCATGTATACCGACCCCAACCACCTCAAGGTGAGCGATCCGGGTCAAGTGGAGGGCAATACGGTGTTCGCCTATCTGGATGCCTTCCACCCCGACAAGGCGCTGGTGGCCGAGATGAAGGCCCATTATCAGCGCGGCGGGCTGGGGGACATGCGCTGCAAGCAGGTGCTCAATGACTGCCTGCAGACCCTGCTCGCCCCGATGCGGGAACGGCGCGAGGCGGCCATCGCCGACAAGCGCCAGCTGCTGCGCCTGTTGCAGCAGGGCACCGAGCAGGCGCGCGCCCTGACCGACGAGGTGCTGGCCGAGGTGAAGGGGGCGATGGGGCTCGACTACTTCGCCGGATTGAACTGATCCGCCCCGCGCTGCGCCGGGCTACCGAGCGCATCCGCCCCGTAGCGCTCGAACGCCAGCCGGTGCAACAGCCCCTTGAACCAGCCGATCGCCTCGTCATGGGCGGTGAGCGGGTGGCCCGCCATCAGATAGACGATGGGGATGGCGGGGTCCAGCTGGTGCAGCCGCAGCGGGTAGTAGCGGCAGAAGTGGCGCCCGATCATCTCTGGCACCACCACCAGATAGCGGCCGGTGGCCATCAGCGGCGGCACCGCCATAAAGCTCGGCAGGCGGACACCCAATTCCCGCTCCACCCCGAAGCGAGCCAGCCAGAGATCCACCATGGCCTGGCTATGGCCCCAGCTGGAGGTGTGGATGTGGGGCCGGCTGACCAGATCATCCGGCCCCAGCACGTCCGGCAGCTCGCAGCCAAGGGGCGACAGACAGACCAGCGGGTTGTTGAACCAGGGCTCGCGCCACAGCCGGGGCGAGAGGTGGTTGGCATCGGCGAAACCGATCACCAGATCCAGCTCCCCCTTCTCCAGCTCCCGCTCGTAGTCGCTATTGGCCAGCTCGCACACCTCCAGCCGGCAGTGAGGGGCATGCCGGTGCAACCGCTCCACCAGCGCCGGCACCAGGCCGTGTTCCACCGAACCCGGGGTGGCGATACGAAAGATCCGCCGCGCACTGGCGGGATCGAACCCCTTCGCCTGCCGCAACCCCTGCTCCAGCATGGCCAGCGCCTGGCGCACCGGGCCAGCCAGCGCCTTGGCGCGCTCGGTCGGCATCATCTCGCGCCGGCTCATCACGAACAGGGGATCGTCCAGCGCCGTTCGCAGCCGCCCCAGCGCATGACTGACGGTGGACTGGGAGAGGTGCAGCCGCTCGGCGGCACGGGTGACGTTGCGCTCCTGCATCAGCATGTCGAACACGGTGAGCAGGTTGAGGTCGAGGCGGGAAAGGGGCAGTTCCATCGATATTGACCATGGTTGGATGACGACAATTCATTTTTGGCATAGTAGCAGATTGCATAGAATGCGCAGGCGAATTACATCGGAGATTAAAATGCGTAGCTATCTGTTGTTGCTGGCGATTGGCCTGTTGTGGGGCTCCCAGTTCATTTTCATGCATCAGGCCGTGACCGAATTGCCCCCCATCATGGTGGCAGCCGGTCGCGCCTTGTGTGGCAGCCTGACCCTGGGTCTGCTCTGCCTGTTCATGCGTCTCAAGAGCGAGCACACCCCGTGGCGTACCTACATGTTGATCGCCCTGCTCGATGCCACCCTGCCCTTCATCATGGTGGCCTGGGGTCAACAGTATGTGGATAGCGCCATCGCCGCCGTGGTAATGGGTTGTATCCCGTTTGTCACCATCCTGATGGCACCCTTGTTGGTTTCCGGTGAAAAAATCACCAAGGGCGGTCTCGTCTCCGTGATCATCGGCTTCGTCGGCGTACTGGTGCTGTTCTGGCCGAAACTGGCCAGCGGGATGAATGCCGGCCTGCTCGGCGCCATGGCCATCCTGTTCGGTGCCAGCTGCTTCGCCATCGGCCTGCTGATGATCAAGCGCTTCGCCAAGGACCACCCGGTGGTCGTGGCACGCAACATCCTGATCTCCTCGGCCATCCAGCTGCTGCTGGCCGCACCGTTCGTCACCGATCTGAGCGCGCTCACCCTGCCGAGCCAGCAGGCCATCGGCGCCGTCGCGGTGCTCGGGGTGTTCTGTACCGGTCTGGTCTACTTCCTCTACATGGCGCTGATCCAGAAGGCGGGCCCGACCTTCGCCTCCTTCAGCAACTACCTGGTGCCGCTGTTCGGCGTCATGCTGGGTGCCCTGTTCCTCGGCGAGCAGATCCAGTCCACCACCGGCGTGGCACTGGCCCTGATCCTGGGCTCGGTCGCCCTCAACCAGTGGGCCCAGCAGCGCCGCGTCCAGCGGGAGGCTGCCCTATGTCAGGCATCCTGACCACGCTCTGCGGCGGCCTGGTGGTGATCGCCGGCTGGCAGTATCGCCAGCGGCTGGTGGGTCTGCTCGGGCTGTTGATGGTGCTGCTGCCCTGGTTCTTCGACAGCAAGCTGCAAGCCATGCTGAGCTATGCGTTGAGCGCCTGAGGTCTGTTTCTGAATGTGTGACGAGAGTGTATCTCTCCTGTTTTTGGGACCGTTTTAAAAAAACCTCCGATTTGTCCCCTCTACCGGCGCTCTGCGCCGGTTTTTTTATGCCCGCCTGGCGGCCTTGCCGTCCCATCACCCCAGATAGCGATAACTCAGCCGCTCGTTCTTGCGCGGCCCTGTGATCTGCCAGCCGAGCAGAAAACCGCCCTCGGCCGGCGTCAGCTCGGCGCTGTAGTGATCCTGGCCACACAGATGGGGTTCGGCAGTGAGCCAGCGACCATCGGCCTGGGGCAGCAGCTCGAACAGCACCACCGGCTGTTCATAGCGCAGATGAGAGAGGCGGATCCCCTGCTCGCCGCGCTGCCACCAGAAACGGTTGTGCATGGTCAGCACCCGGCCATGGGGCGTGGTGTAGCGACCCGTCTCGACAAACAACCAGCCGCCCTGGTGATCGGTCACCACCACCTCCCCCTCGCCGCTGCCACTCCAGTCGGTGGCGGATCCTGCCCCGTTGCTCGCGCTAAAGGCAAATGCTCCGATCTGTGGCAACTGGCGCCATAAACGCTGGATCACGGCTTCCTTCTCGGCCATCAT
The DNA here is from genome assembly GCF_027707805.1 of Aeromonas sp. QDB20. NCBI lineage: Bacteria > Pseudomonadati > Pseudomonadota > Gammaproteobacteria > Aeromonadales > Aeromonadaceae > Aeromonas > Aeromonas sp. QDB20. The sequence goes on from NZ_JAPCJC010000025.1 coordinate 24,059, forward strand.
AGCCCCCTTCAAAATTGACAACTGACGACAAATCAACCACATGAACTACTTGATAGGGGTTACCCTGCTCTGGTCATTCTCCTTCAGCCTGATCGGGGTCTATCTCGCCGGCCAGGTGGATGCCTACTTCTCGGTGCTGACCCGCATCGTGCTCGCCAGCCTGGTGTTCCTGCCCTTCCTGCGCCGCCGCTGGCTGCGGCCCGACCTGGTGGCCAAGCTGATGGCCCTCGGTGCCACCCAGCTCGGCATCATGTATCTGTTCTATTACCACTCCTTCCTGCTGCTGACGGTGCCGGAAGTGCTGGTGTTCACCATCTTCACCCCCATCTACGTCACCCTGATCCACGATCTGCTGGAGCGGCGCTTCAAGCCGATCTATCTGTGGGGAGCACTGCTGGCGGTGCTGGGGGCGGCCGTCATCCGCTTCGACGGGCTGACCGAAAGCTACGTGCTGGGCTTCCTGGTGGTGCAGGGTGCCAACGTCTGCTTCGCCCTGGGTCAGGTGGGCTACAAGGTACTGCTGGCACGGGAGGAACAGCAACCGCCGCAACTGGCGGTGTTCGGCTGCTTCTATCTGGGCGCCCTGGCCGTGGCCCTGCCCGCCTGGTGGCTGCTCGGCACACCGCAATACCCCACCAGCGCCCTGCAGTGGGGCATATTGCTGTGGCTGGGGATCGGTGCCTCGGGCCTTGGTTACTTCCTGTGGAACAAGGGGGCGACCCAGGTCAGCAGCGGCGTGCTGGCCATCATGAACAACGCCCTGATCCCGGCGGGTCTTCTGGTCAACCTAGTGCTGTGGGGCAAGGATACCGACCTGCTCAGGCTCAGCCTGGGCGGCCTGCTGATGCTGGCCTCCCTCTGGGTATGCCAGCGTCATGGGGTAAGTGAGCGCTGACTAAAAATCAGCCAACGACTGTGTTGTGCTCCCGTCTGGCCTGACCGTGACAGGTGGCCAGCCGGGCCAGCAGGTGATCGATCTGCTCGCCGGCCTGACTCTGCACCAGCCCGATGCTGACGGTCACCGGCCGTTGCGGCAACAGGCTGGCATCGGCGATCTCCATCCGCAGTCGCTCGGCAATCTCGAGGCCGCTCAGTCGGTCGGTCTGGGAGAGCATCAGGATGAAGCCGTCTTCGTCCCAGCGGGCGAAGGGATCTTCCCGCCGCAGTTCGTGGCGCACGATGCGGGCCAGCTTGGCCAGCATGGCGTCGCAGGCCGCCTCGCCAAACAGCTGCTGGATCTTGGCTCTGTGATCGACGGTGAATTGCAGCAGGCTGAAACTGCCGCTCGCGCTGGCCAGCCGCTCATCGAGCAGCTGTTCGAAGCGGCTGCGGCTCTCCAGCCCGGTGAGGGGATCGGTACCGTGCCGCTCCTCCACCTGCACTGCCTGCGGTTCGAGCAGACGCACCACCCCCAGCACCTGGCCGTGGACATCGCGCCTGGCCCGCTCTTCCAGCCGAACATAGTGGCCATCGTGATGCAGGATCCGGTATTCGAGCCGGATCTGGGCCACCCGCCCGCTCTGGCAGGCCAGTTGCGCCTCCTGCAGGCTCCCCAGATCGTCGGGGTGCACCCGCTCCAGCCAGCCGAGATCATCCAGACCGGCTTCGTTCAATCCCAGTAGCCGCAGACAGGAGAGATCTCGCTGCACGCCCTGCTGCGGACTCCAGCTCCAGAGCCCTGCCTCCAGCAAGGCGATGGCATCCGCCATCAGCGCCAGATCAAACCGGGTAATTGCCTCCCTGAGGGGAGCCTTGAGCATGTCCATCGAGCGCCTCGACACCGAATCTGAAGACCTTCTCAATAAGTAACATTGGCTCTCGCGCCGAGCAACAGGGTCAGCTCGCTTTTCCTTGATAGCCGTTCATCAGGGCCTGCCAGTTCTCCGGTACGAAGTGAAAACTGGTATGCAGCTGGGACTCCTTGTTGAAGGAGCGCAGCAAGCGTTCCAGGTTGGCCTGCTGCCAGTTGCCGGGCGAGCGGATGGCCCCCTTGTCGAAGTCGATCACCCACACCTTGCCCTCCTTGTCGAGCAACAGGTTGTGGCTGTTGAGATCGGCGTGATAGACCCCGGCGTCGTGCAACTGGCGCACCGTCTGGCCCACCTTGTGCCACACCTCGCCGGCGATCGGCCCCTGCTTGAGCAGGGCGACCAGATCCTTGGCGCCGCGGATGCGCTCGATCAGGATGTCGGCCCGGTAGAAGGGGCCCTGTTTGGCCATGCGGGCGGCAAACGGGCGCGGCACCGGCAACCCCTGGGCGCTCAACTTGGCCAGCAGGCTGTATTCGGCCATGGCCCGGCTAGACTCCACTCCCTCGAACCAGAAGCGATCCCGCACCACCTTGCCCACCATGCCGCCGCGATAGTAGTGACGCAGCACCAGGTGGCGGGATTCATCCTTCACGAACCAGGTCACACCGCGGCCGATGGAGGTACCCACCACCTGCCGGTTGTTCTGCCACCAGGCCGGATCAAACAGCTCAGGAGAAGGGTCGCGAAACGCCCCTTCGGCATACCAGCAGATCTGGTTGTGTTCGGTCTGAATTTGCATCTTGGTCATTCCGGTCGGTCATCGCTACGGGTTGGCGCTCAGGGCCAGGGCAACAGGGGCCCGGTGGGGCCGGCTGCCAGTCGTGCGCAATTTTACAATCCACAGGGGAGTTTGCATAATGCCATCCATCCATTTTGCCATCGTTGCGCCACATCATGCCGCTGTTCCAAACGCCGCCCTCCTCCATCTGCATCCTGCGGCTCTCCGCCATCGGGGATTGCTGCCACGCGCTGGCGCTGGTGCGCGTCATCCAGCGTGCCTGGCCCCAGACCCGCATCACCTGGATCACCGGCAAGATTGAGGCGACCCTGTTTGCCGATCTGCCTGGGGTCGAGGTCATCCCCTTCGACAAGAGCAAGGGCTGGCGCGGCTATCGCGAGCTCTGGCAGGCCCTCAAGGGGCGCAGGTTCGATGCCCTGCTCCACCTGCAGGCGGCCATGCGGGCCAGCATCGCCACCCTCGGCATCAAGGCTAAAGTCAAACTCGGGTTTGATCGGGAGCGGGCCAGCGACGGCCAGTGGCTGTTCACCAACCATCCCGTGCCCTCACCCGCTTCACCCCACGTGCTGGACGGCTTTCTCGCCTTTGCCAAAGAGCTCGGCATCCAGGATCTGACCCCGGACTGGCAACTGCCCATCAGCGCCGAGCACCAGGCCTGGGCGAAGGAGAAGATCGGCGGCAAGCCGACTCTGCTCATCTGCGCCGCCGCCAGCAAGGCCTTCAAGAACTGGACTGCCGCCGGCTATGCCGCACTGGCGGATCACGCCGCCCTCAAGGGGTTTCAGGTCTATCTGTGTGGCGGGCCGGCCAAGCTGGAGCGGGAACTGGCTGCCAACATTCAGCGCTTAAGCCACAGCAAGCCGGTGGATCTGGTGGGGCAGACCAACCTCAAGCAACTGCTGGCGCTGATCAAGGAGGCCAGCCTGGTGCTGGCTCCCGATACCGGCCCGGCTCACATGGCCACCCTGGTGGGTACGCCGGTGCTCGGCCTCTATGCCCATCACAACCCGGATCGTACCGGCCCCTATCTGTGCCGCGACTACGCGGTCAGCGTCTATCAGGAGCTGATTGAGCAGGAGACCGGCAAGCCGCTGGCCAAGCTTGGCTGGCGCACCCGCCTCAAGGATCCGGACGCCATGGGCAAAATCACCAGCGAACGGGTCATCGCCGCCTTCGACCGGCTCTGCGCCGAGCGCCAACTGCCGCGCTGATGATGCGCGCAACTCGGAAATCCCGAAGCCAGCGGCAGGGATAATCTGCTGGCCCGCCCCGGCAACGGCAGGCAGAATGAGGGCTGATGTGGGTTACGCTCCCGCAGCAAGCTACGAATACTTTGATCGGCTGGAATATGATTCCGGCCGTTTTTTTATCCGCTGCCTTCTGTTAAAATTCGCCGCCTTTACATCCCTCTTCTTCAAGAATTTTCCGCGTTTCGGATTTGGCTGTCTCCCTTTCGGGCACAAGACGGCGGCCTCTGCTACAACCAAAACACGGGTTTAGATTAAAGGTACAGACATGGCGCAACAAGGCACTCTCTATATCATCTCCTCCCCGAGCGGAGCGGGTAAATCCAGCCTGCTCAATGCCTTGCTGACCCAGCACAACAGCGCAGGCAAGATGCAGCTGTCGGTCTCCCACACCACCCGCGCCACCCGTCCCGGTGAAGAGCACGGGGTGCACTACCACTTCGTCAAGGTGGAAGAGTTCAAGGCGCTGATCGAGCGTGGCGACTTTCTGGAGTGGGCCGAGGTGTTCGGCAACTACTACGGCACCTCCCGCGCCGCCATCGAAGCCTGCCTGGCGCAGGGCATCGACGTCTTCCTCGACATCGACTGGCAGGGAGCCCGCCAGATCCGCGAGCAGATGCCGACCAAATCCATCTTCATCCTGCCCCCCAGCCGCGAAGAGCTGGAGCGTCGCCTGATCGGCCGCGGCCAGGACAGTGCAGAGGTGATCAAGGGCCGGATGGATAAAGCCATTGCCGAAATGGTGCACTACGACGAGTATGACTATGTCATCATCAACGAAGACTTTGAGCAGGCGCTGTTCCAGCTCAGGGCCATCATCGAGTGCCAACGGCTGGAATTGCGCCAGCAGCAGCAGGCCCAACAAAACTTGCTGCAACAGCTACTGGCAGAATAGGCCAAAAACAAGTAAACTTTTGCGTCATTTTTAAACACCGCTTTTTTAAACCGAGAAAGCCCAAACACTGGAGTCCTGCATGGCACGCGTTACTGTAGAAGATGCTGTAAAACAGGTAGGTAACCGTTTTGACCTGGTGCTGGTCGCCGCACGCCGCGCCCGCCAAATCGCGGTTCAAGGCAAAGATCCCCTGGTTGACGAAGAGAACGACAAGCCGACCGTGATCGCCCTGCGTGAGATCGAACTGGGTCTGGTGAACAACCAGGTAATGGATACCCAGGACCGTTACGAGCAGCAAGAGCAGGAAGCCGCCGAGCTGGCTGCCGTTGCCGCCATCGCCGAAGGTCGCGGCTAAGTCAGCTGTTTCCTATAGTCGGCGCCCGCCCGGGTGCCGACTGTTCTCCCCCATTTACAACCGCTCGAAAACCTCGCAAACTCAGGACTATACCCTCTATATCCACGGATTGCCGTTTCACCGCTGCGGGGACTGTCTTGTATTTATTTGAAAATCTTAAAGAAATAGCCAGTTCCTACCTGCCACCCGAGCAGGTGGAGAAGCTCAGGCAAGCCTATGTGGTGGCCCGTGATGCTCACCAGGGACAGATGCGTTCCAGCGGCGAGCCCTACATCACCCACCCGGTTGCCGTTGCCCGCATTCTCGGCGACATGCGCCTCGATCATGAAACCCTGATGGCCGCCGTGCTGCACGACGTCATCGAAGATACTCCTGTCACCAAGGCCGACCTGGCCGAACTGTTTGGCGATGCCGTTGCCGAGCTGGTATCAGGCGTCTCCAAGCTCGACAAGCTGAAGTTTCGCGATCGCAAGGAGGCCCAGGCCGAGAACTTCCGCAAGATGGTGATGGCCATGACCCAGGATATCCGGGTCATCCTGATCAAGCTGGCCGACCGCACCCACAACATGCGTACCCTGGGCTCGCTACGGCCGGACAAGCGCCGCCGCATCGCCCGGGAAACCCTCGAGATCTTCGCCCCCATCGCCAACCGCCTCGGTATTCACACCATGAAGAACGAGCTGGAAGAGCTGGGCTTCGAGGCGCTCTACCCCATGCGCTCGCGGGTGTTGCGCGAATCGGTGCGCCGCGCCCGCGGCAATCGCCGCGAAATCATCGACTCCATCCAGAGCGAGATTGAAGGCCGGCTGCGGGAAGCAGGCATCGAATCCCAGGTCAGCGGCCGCGAGAAGAACCTGTTCTCCATCTACAACAAGATGGAGAAAAAAGAGCTGCAATTTCATGAGGTAATGGATATCTACGCCTTTCGCGTGAGGGTGAAGGACATAGATACCTGTTACCGGGTGCTGGGCCAGATGCACAGTCTCTACAAGCCCCGCCCCGGCCGCTTCAAGGATTACATCGCCATCCCCAAGACCAACGGCTACCAGTCGTTGCACACCTCCCTGGTGGGGCCGCACGGGGTACCGGTGGAGGTGCAGATCCGCACCGAATTCATGGATCAGATGGCCGACAAGGGCGTCGCCGCCCACTGGGCCTACAAGCAGGATGGCGACAGCTCGGGTACCACGGCCCAGATCCGCGCCCAGCGCTGGATGCAGAGCCTGCTCGAGCTGCAGCAGAGCGCCGGCAGCTCCTTTGAATTCATCGAGGGGGTCAAGACCGACCTCTTCCCCGACGAGATCTACGTGTTCACGCCGGAAGGGCGCATCATGGAGCTGCCCGCCGGGGCCACTCCGGTGGACTTCGCCTACACGGTGCACACCGACATCGGCCACGCCTGCGTCGGCTCGCGGGTCGACCGCCACCCCTATCCGCTGAGCAGCCCGCTGCACTCCGGCCAGACGGTGGAGATCATCACGGCACCGGGGGCCCGCCCGAACGCGGCCTGGCTCAACTTCGTGGTGACCACCAAGGCCCGCTCCAAGATCCGCCAGTTCCTCAAGAACCTGCGCACCGAGGAGTCGGTGGTGCTGGGTCGCCGCCTGCTCAACCATGCACTCGGCGCCAAGAACATCGAAGACATCCCCGAGCCTCGCATCAAGCAGGTGCTGGCCGACACCAAGCACGAGAACCTGCAGGGCCTGTTGGCCGACGTGGGCCTTGGCAACGCCATGAGCGTGATGGTGGCGCGCCGCATGCTGGGGGATGAACTGCCGCCGGAAGAGCAGCCCAAGTCCAGCAGCAAGAAGATGCCGATCAAGGGTGCCGACGGCATGCTGGTCACCTTTGCCAACTGCTGCCGCCCCATCCCGGGGGACGCCATCATCGCCCACATCAGCCCGGGCAAGGGGCTGGTGATCCACCAGGAAGCCTGCCGCAACATCAAGGGCTACAGCAAGGAGCCGGACAAGTACCTGCCGGTGCAGTGGGAAGTGGACAAGGAGCAGGAACAGGAGTTCCGTACCGGCATCAGCATCGAGATCGTTAACCACCAGGGCGCCCTGGCGGAGCTGGCCAACGTGATTGCCGCCACCGGCGCCAACATTCACGCCATCAGCACCGAAGAGAAGGATGGCCGGGTCTATCTGGTCACCCTGCTCATCACCACCAAGAGCCGGATCCACCTCGCCAACATCATGCGCAAGATCCGGGTGATGCCGAACGTGCTCAAGGTGAGCCGGCAGAAAAACTGAACACAGGCGGCGCAAGCCGCCTGCTGCTTTTCAAGAGACATGCTGGCCCGGCGCCGGCCCGATTTGACCCTGTGCATGCAAGCGATGCGCGCACCAGCCTCACCCGATAGAAACTGACATGACACCTGAACGCTTCAAACGAATTTCCGACATGCTGGCCCAGCGCCAGCTCGATCTGACCGTCTGCATGGAAGAGGTCCACAAGCCGCACAACCTGGCCGCCATCGTGCGCACCGCCGATGCCATCGGCATCCACCGGGTGCACGCGGTCTGGCCCAAGAGCTGGATCCACAAGCGCAAGGGTACCGCCCGCGGCAGCCAGAACTGGGTGGACGTGAAGCTGCACCCGGACATCGGCAGCGCGGTGGCCGAGCTCAAGGCCTCCGGCATGCAGATCCTGGCGACCCACCTCTCCGACAGCTCGGTGGATTTTCGCGCCATCGACTACACCAAACCCACCGCCATCCTGGTGGGCCAGGAGAAGCACGGCATCGGCGAAGAGGCGCTGGCCCTGGCCGATCACCATATCGTCATCCCCATGGTGGGCATGGTGCAGTCCCTCAACGTCTCGGTGGCCGCCGCCGCCATCCTCTACGAGGCCCAGCGCCAACGCGAGCTGGCCGGCTGTTATCAACGCGGCTGCCCCTTAAGCCTGGAAGAGCAGAACAGCATACTGTTCGAGGGGGGCTATCCCATATATGCCCAGCTCTGCAAGGAGAAGGAGATGCCCTATCCCCAGCTCGGCCCGGCCGGTGAGATCCTGGCTGACGAGCAGTGGTGGCAGCAGATGCAGCTGACCCGCAAAGGCTGGGCAGCACAGCAAGATGAGCAATTACAGGAGCAATTACAGGAGCAATAATAATGAATAGTCCCTTTGGCAGCTGGCTGGAGTCCCAGGTAATACGGGATCATCTCAGCAACCCCAATATCGAGGCGGGCGACTACAGCTACTACTCCGGCTACTACCATGGCAAGACGTTCGAGGATCACTGCATACGCTATCTGCTGGGTGACGGCTCGACTCGGGAGACCTGGGAGAGCGGCATCTGGGGCGAGGTGGATCGCCTGCTCATCGGCAGGTTCTGCTCCATCGGCTCGGGTGCCACCTTCCTGCTGGCGGGCAATCAGGGCCATCGCATGGAGTGGGTATCCACCTTCCCGTTCGATCCGGCCACCTTTGGCGACGGGGTGCAGAGTGGCTTCCAGCGCAAGGGGGATACCCGGGTCGGCAATGACGTCTGGATCGGCTCGGAAGCCATGATCATGCCCGGCATCACCATAGGCGATGGTGCCGTCATCGCCACTCGCGCCGTGGTCACCCGGGATGTGGAGCCCTACACCATAGTCGGCGGCAACCCGGCCAAGCCGATCCGTCGCCGCTTCAGCGATGAGCAGATTGCCCTGCTGCAGGAGATGCGGTGGTGGGACTGGCCGCTGCCACGCCTGCAGGTGGCCATGCCGCTGCTCTGCTCGGGCGATATCGAGGGGCTTTACCAGCACTGGCAGCAAGAGTCGGCATCATGAAGCTGATGTCGCCCGCCCTGCTGGCCCTGACCCTGTTTTCTGCCGGAGCCCTCGCCGTGAACAATCCCTATCAGCTGACGCCGGAAGCCGACGTCGCCACCCTCCATCAGCAGACGCTGCCAGACTTCTGGCGCCAGCACGCCGTCGAGAGCGCCTTCAAGGGCAAAGATGGCGTCACCATCCGCTATGCCGCCCTGCGCCAGGCCAAGGTCGATCGCGCCATCCTCATCGTCAACGGCCGGGTCGAAAGCTACCTAAAGTATCAGGAGCTGGCCTGGGATCTGTGGCGTCAGGGCTACAGCCTCTACCTCATCGACCACCGCGGCCAGGGCTTGTCCGATCGGCTGCTGACCGACCCGGAGAAGGGATATGTCGACCAGTTCGACGATTATGTGCTCGATCTCAAGCAGTTTCATGACGAGGTGATCGCCCAGGACCAACCCGCCAAGCTGTTCCTGCTGGCCCACTCCATGGGCGGCGCCATCTCGGCCCGCTATCTGGAGCGCTGGCCCGGTGACATCGAGGCGGCCGTGCTCTCCTCCCCCATGATGGGCATCAACCTGGGCGGCCTGCCCAAGGGGCTGGCCAAGGGGCTGGCGGCCACCATAGGCACGGTCGGCGGCTGGCTGGGCGAGCCTCCCTACGGCCCGGGTCAGGGCCCGTACGAGAGCCACGCCTTTGCTGACAACGGTCTGAGCCACAGCGAAGCCCGCTATCAGGCCTTCCGCGAGCTCTATGAGCAGCGCCCGCAGATCAAGCTGGGGGGCGCCACCGCCCACTGGATCTATCAGGGGCTGACGGGGGCGGACGCCGCCGTGGCCGGGGCCGGCGCCATCAAGACGCCGCTGCTGCTGCTGCAGGCTGGTGACGACAGCGTGGTGGACAACGCGGCGCAGGATGCCTTCTGCGCGCTCGCTCGTTGCGAGGGAGGCAAGCCGCTGCGCATCGAAGGGGCCTGGCACGAGCTGTTCATGGAGGCCGATCCCCAGCGCCAGGCCGCGCTCAACGCCACCCTGGCCTTCTTCGCGCGCTACTAGCGGCTGGTTATTTTTTGTATCCCTAAATAAATGGGGTCGCGGGAGCGGTTGCTGTACACTGCTCCCGCTTTCATTCGTAACCCCGAGGTGATGATGTATAAGGTCGTTGTATCTGATCTCGATGGCACCCTGCTCAACGGGCAGCACCAGATCTCCCCCCGCACCCGCGATACCCTGCACCGCCTGGTGGATCAGGGAGTCAAGTTCGTGGTGGCCACCGGCCGTCACCATGTGGATGTGCGCAGCATCCGCGACACGCTCGGGCTCGACATCTATCTCATCACCTCCAATGGCGCCGTGGTGCACGACAAGCAGGATCAGCTGATCTTCAACCAGGCCCTGCCGGACAGCGTGGCGGCCGAGCTGATCGCGCTGGAGCGCGACCCCTCCATCCACATCAACCTCTACTACGGCGACGAGTGGCTGGTGGAAGAGGAGATGCCCTGGCTGCTGCAGTTCCATCATGAATCCGGCTTCAGCTATCGCCTGACCGATCTCGCCAGCCACCCGCTGGACAAGGTCAACAAGGTGTTTTACATCGGCGAGCACGAGAAGCTGCTGCAGATAGAGGCAGAGCTGAACCAGCGTTATGGTGATCGGCTCAACGTCACCTTCTCCCTGCCGGACTGTCTCGAGGTGATGCACGCCGGGGTGCACAAGGGCAATGCGGTGCGCGCCGTGCTGGAGCAGCACGGGCTGGAGATGTCCCAGGCGGTGGCCTTCGGCGATGGCATGAACGACTTCGAGATGCTGAGCATGGTCGGCCGCGGCGTGGTGATGGGCAATGCCCACGACCGGCTCAAGCTGGCGCTGGCCAACCACGAGCAGACCCTGAGCTCCGACGAGGACGGCGTCGCCGTCTATCTGGAGCAGCTGTTCGCTCTGCAGGGCGTTGACGTCGCCTGAGACAAGGCGCCATGAGCCACGCTGCGGCTCATGGCGTGCTCCCGCCCGGATAATCCTCCAAACGAACAGGCCGGCAGCCCCTCAGGTGGCCGGCTTGAACTGCTCCTTGTCGAGCTGGTGCTTCTTCATGCGCAAGTAGAGCTTCTTGCGCGGGATGCCGAGGTACTGGGCGGCGTCGGTCACCCGGCCGGAGAAGAGGAACAGGGTATCCTCGATCACCCGCCGCTCGAACTCCTCCACCAGATCGTCCAGCGGCTCCTTGCCGCTGGCCAGCGGCATGGCCCGCTCCGCACCGGCCAGCTTGACGATCCCCACCGCATAGAGCTCGGCCACGTTGCGCAGTCCACGCAGATTGCCGGGCCACTGATGCCGCTTGAGCGTCTCCAGATAGGCGCGATCCACCGCCGGCACCGGCCGGCCGATGCGCTTGCAGCCCTGTCGCAGAAAGGCCCGGAACAGGGGAATGATGTCGCAGCTGCGCTCCACCAGCCGCGGCAGCCTGAGCCGCACCTGGGAGAGGAAGTAGTAGAGCTCAGGCATCAGCTGCTGGCGCTCCACCAGCGCCTCCGGCGACTCCTCGAACAGCGCTATGGTGCGCAGCGACTTGCCTCCCTTGCGCTCCTGATCCAGCAGGTGGTTGCCGAGCCAGCGCTGGCAGCCGGCACTCAGGCGGGCCGGGGATTGCAGCACCAGCGTGCCCTGATCGGCCTGCGCCAGGCTGGCCTGCACCTCGGCCAGACTGGGTGCCGACCCGCAGTCGTGCAGCTGGAAGGTCTGCTCCCGCCGGGCGCTGATCCTGTGCAGCAGCCGGGCCAGGGTGTGGCGGCCAGAACCGGCCGGCCCCTCCAGCAGCAGATCCTTGTCGGTCTGCGCCAGCTGGTTGAGCTGGCCGCGGATCGCCACTATCTGCGGGCTGGTGCCGATCAGTTCGTCATCCACCGTCGCCTGGATCTCGCTGCGCCGCGCCAGCACGGCGCTGCGCTGCTGGCAGGCCCGCTCCAGCAGGCCCAGCAAATCCTGGGGATGAAGCGGTTTCTCCAGAAAGTCGAACGCCCCCTGTTTCACCGCCTTCACCGCCAGCGGGATGTCGCCATGGCCGGTGATCATGATGACCGGGATCTCGGCATCTATCTCGTGCACCCGGGCCAACAGCTCCATGCCGTTCATGGCGGGCATGTAGATGTCAGAGACCAGCACCCCGGGCCACTGGCCGGCCAGCAGCTCCAGTGCCTCGTGGGGGGAGGTGGTCGCCCTCGGCTGGTAGCCGGAGAGCCGCAACAGGTGGCAATAGGATTCCAGCACGTCCTCGTCATCGTCCACCAGCAGCACGTTGGCGGGACGGTTAGCGGGCAACAGCATAGATGGCACTCTCCTCGTTCTGATGGGCGATCGACCCGGCAGGGTCGACCGCCGCCAATTCCACTATCACCATGGCGCCGCCAGTCAGCGCCGAGCCCAGCATGATCTCGCCGCCGCAGCGGGCCAGCAGGGAACGGCAGATGGTCAGCCCCAACCCCAGTCCAACCTCCTTGGAGGTAGTGAAGGGGGTGAACAGCCTGGGCAGGATCGCCTCGCCAAAGCCGGCACCGCTGTCGACCACCGCCAGTCGCAGCCGGGCCTCGCTTCGTTCCAGCAACTGCAACCGGATCTCCCGCCGCGCCAGCCCGGCCACCGCGTCCAGCCCGTTTACCAGCAGATTGACCAGCACCTGCTCCAGCAGCACGGGGTCGGTCTCGAGCCAGAGCCCCTCCGGCAACTCGTTGCAGAGGGTGCAGCCATCGCGTTTCGCCCGCGTCTCCAGCAGCAACATGGCCTGTTCGGCCAGCGTCCCCAGCTCGAGCCGGACCCGCACCTCCTCCGCCGGCGACTTGCGGGCGAAATGGCGCAGCGCATTGATGATGCGGCTCATGCGCCGCCCCAGCTTGTCGAGCTTGCCCAGGTCCTGGTCCAGCGCCTGCAGCTGACCGGCGGCGAGGGCCGCCCGGCTGGTGTAGAGGTAGGTCATCATCGCCGACAGCGGCTGGTTCAGCTCGTGGGCCAGGCTGGTCATCGCCTGCCCCACCACCGCCATCTTGGCCGCCTGGATCAGCTCATCCTGGGTCTGCAACAGGGTGCGCTCCGCCTGCTGGCGCTGCACCACTTCCTCCGCCAGCAGCCGGTTGTTCTCGGTCAGCTCGCGGGTACGCTCCGCCACCCGCAGGCCGAGCTCCCTGGCCGTCAGCTCCTGGCGGGTGACATCCGTGATGGTGATGATGAATCTGTACCCGCGCCCCTGTTCGAAGCGGCGCAGGTTGAGATGCAGGAAACGGGGCGTCTCGTCCTGATCGCAGGCCAGGGTGCACTCGCTGTGGCCGAGCCGGTGCAGCGGCTGGTCCGCCCCGAACTGCTCCGCCAGCATCGCCCTCGCCGCTGCCGGAAAGGCCTGCCACAACGGCCGGCCCGGCTCGACGCCGGTCTGCCGGAACAGGGTGAGCGCGCTCGGGTTGACCGACTCTATGGTGCCATCCGGATGGCAGGTGATAAGGCAGGCCTGGGTGTTGTTGATAAGGTTGAGGGCATTGGCCCGCTCCATCTGCTGCAACTGCTGGCTGAAGTGGCGCAAACTGTCGCCCAGTCGGCCGATCTCGTCCCGGCCGCAGGTGCTGACCGGCACGTCCAGCCGGCCTACCGCGACCCTGTCCAGCTCCTGCCCCAGCAGGTCGAGCCGCTTGATCAGCCGGCGGCCGATCAGCACCACCAGCACGAAGATGCTGAGCAGCAGGGTGAGCGCCAGCACCACCAGGATCACCAGCTTGCCGGTCGCCACCTGCTGGCTGCTGTCCTCCCCCAGCGCGCTGAGGGAGCGGTTGGCGTCGCTCACCATCAGGCTGACCTTCTGGTGATAGCGCGACACGGCGTCGTCCAGCCGGGGGCGCAGGGCCGTCAGCTGCTGATGGGTCTGCACATCCGCCAGCAGCAGCCGGTGCAGCGGGCCGTCCGGCTTCACCAGGGTGATGATGTCCTGCAGGATCTGGCGGTAGCTCACGGTCGAGGGGTACTCTGCTAGCCGCGAGGTCAGCTCGTCTATCTCGTCGATCTTGTAGCCGATGAACAGGAAGGCGCTCTCCAGATCCTGCTGATAACGCTGGGCGATCACCTCGCCGACCAGGGACTGCAGCTCGTTCTCCTTGAAGGTGAGATCCTGCAGGGCGGAGAACTCCTTGATGACGTTGCCAAACTCGCTCATGTCGTCCGGGCTTGCCACCATGCCGGTCAGGTGCCACTCCACCTCCTGCAGCAGAGGGGCGGCATCATCCACCAGATCCTGATGCAGCCAGTTGCTGCGCTTTTGCAGTTGCTGCAGGGTTTCGGCGTGCTCGATCTGCTGCTTGAGGTAGCGCCCGTGATCCGCCACCAGCGCGCTCAGCTCCCCGAACGCCTGGCGTTGCGAGGGTGTCTCCTGATCCCCCGGGGTGCCCAGCCGGTAGGCGCGCTGGATGTCCCGCAGGGTGGTCGACACCGCGTGGGAGAGGCGCTGGTACTGCACCGGATCCCGGGTGTCGCGCAGCTGGGCCAGCAACAGCAACAGGCGGGAACTGGCCCGCTCCAGCTGATAGGCGTTGTCGATGGCGGGCAGGCTCTCCTCCACGATGAGGTGGATCTGCCGGCCCAGCCGATCCCACATCACATAGGCGGCCATGCCCATGGCGCCGGTCAGGGCGGTGATGGCCACGAAGGCGAGGATGAGCCGCCGCCCCAGGCTGCGCGGCATGGCCAGCAGGTGCCCCAGCCGGCTCATGGCCTGGCCGCCTGTTCGACCAGCCGCTGCGCCTCGTTCAGGCGCGCCTCGGTCGCCTGGCGCCACTGGTGCATCACCCGCTCCGCCTGCGGATTGCCCTGCTCCCGGTCATAGAGGCCGTCAAACAGCGCCAGCAGGGCCGGATCCTGCGCCTCCTGCTCGCTCAGCGGCGGCATGCTCGCCTTGGCGACAGCCTGTTCCAGCAGTGCAACCCGCCAGGGCTCGCCATGGGTATTCAACCCGTTGATCCCCTGCCAGGTCATCTTCAGCCTGGGCAGCTGCTGGGTGATGGCCTGCTCGAACAGGGCCTTGAGCAGGCCTGCCCGTCGATAGAGCAGCGTCTTGTCGGTGACGTAGCGGGTCTGCCTGGCCAGCCCGGGCTGGCTCAGCGTGGCCTTGGCCATGCCGGGTGTGGCGAGGATCCCCTGCCCCTTGTCGGAGAGCAGGTACTGGATGAAGAGGGCGCCACTGTGCGGATTGTCCGAGCGACGGGGTACCCCCAGGTAGGTCGGCAGGATCACCGAGTCCGGCATGATGTTGAAGCCGACGTGATCGAAGCGGGCCTGGCTGGTGAGGGCGTAGCTGTCGATCACCGGGCCGGCCCCCGCCAGACCGCGGCTGATGCCGTCGCTCACCCCGAAGCTGCGCGCCGTGATGGCCGACAGGTTGCCACCCAGGCGCATCAGCAGGGCCCAGCCCTGCTGCCAGCCATATTGCTGCAGCACGCTCTCCACCATCATGTGGGTGGTGCCGGACTGGGAGGGGGAGCTCATCATCACGTGCCCCATGAAGAGCGGGGACGCCAGTTGCTGCCAACTGGTGGGCTGCGGCAGCTGATATTTGGCCAGATAATGGCGGTTATACATGATGCCACTGCTGGAATAACCGACCACGGCCACTTTATTGCCCAGCCCCAGAGTATGGGGAGCGAGCCATTTGGGCGGCATAGTTTCATTTGGCAAAGCCGCCAACAAACCGGCTTTGTCCAGCGTGTTAAAAAAAGTCGGCGAAGAGGACATGATAATATCGACTTGCGGTGCATCGGCCTCCGTTAATAAGCGCAGGGAGGGAATGGTGCGCCGATAAATAACTTCGACCCGGATCCCGGGATATTGTTCGGCAAAGCCCTCGATCACCGCCTTGACCGGCGCCTCCGAAAACGAGGTGAGCACCGTCAGTGAAGCGGCCTGCAGGGTGCTGAATGGCAACAAAACGCTGCCCATGAACAGGGCCAGCCGGCGGCAAAAGAGGTGCATGACTATCGGTCGACTCGCGCGTTAATTCAGGAATATGTGCAGTACATCTAATATTCGGCACATGCCGTAATTTTTATTTTCACGAGGATGAGCCAGTTCTGACTCATTATGCCTCGGCACGCGGCTATTGTTATTCATCGAATATCAATAGGACAGTTCAAATATGTCATTTTTGACTCATGGTTTTCCCATGATTGAGTCAGAGTTGACCCATATCCGGCTTTTTGCCGACTGAATTTCTCCCTTCATATGATGGCAGCCGCTATCAGAGCTCCCTCTGAAACCATGCTGCCAAAATAGAAACGGAGAACCCCATGTTCAACTTCTTCAAGACGCGAGCCGACCTGCCGGTCATGGATGCCTCGCCCGATAAAATCCGCTCGATTTACCGCAAGTACCAGTGGCAGGTCTTCCTGGGGCTGGTACTGGGCTATGCCATGTTCTATGTCGTGCGCATGAGCCTCAACGTGGTCAAGAAACCCATGCTGGACTCCGGCGTGGTGACCCTGGAGGAGCTGGGGGTCATCGGCTCCGCCTTCCTGTTCACCTATGCCGTCGGCAAGTTCTCCAACGGCTTCCTCTCCGACTACGCCAACATAGGCCGCTTCATGTCGGTCTCGCTGGGGCTCTCGTCCATCTGTACCATTCTGATGGGCATGAACACCGCCACCTTCTTCCTGGTGCTGATGTGGGGCCTGAACGGCTGGTTCCAGTCCGTCGGCTCCGCCCCCTCCTGCGTCTCCATCTTCCAGTGGTTCTCCCCCAAGCAGCGGGGTTCGGTCTACTCGGTCTGGGGTGGCTCGCGCAACATAGGGGAAGGCATCTCCTGGATCCTGACCGCCACCATCGTCAGCTACTTCGGCTGGAAGGCCGGTTTCATCGGCGCCGGCATCGCCTCCCTGATCGCCGCCCTGTGCATGTATCTGGTGCTGAAGGATCGCCCGCAGACCTACGCCCTGCCGGAGCCGGCCGTCGCCTTTGGTGAAGCCCCCGAGATCGCCAAGAAGGTGGATCCGGCCGAAATCCGCCGCGCCCAGTTGTTCGTACTCAAGCAGCCCGTCGTCTGGCTCATCGCCGCCGCCTGCGCCTGCATGTACATGTCCCGCTACGCCATGAGCTCCTGGGCCGTGCTCTACCTGCAGGAGCAGAAGGGCTACAGCCTGATCGACGCCGGTTTCGCCATGTCGGCCTACCCCATCGCCGGCTTCCTCGGCGCCATCCTGGCCGGGATCATCTCCGACAAGGTATTCAACGCCAACCGCCACATCCCCACCCTGCTGTACGGGTTGGCCAACGTGGCCGGCATGTGCCTGATGTTCTGGGGCCCGCAGAGCCGCATGATGGATGCCGTCGCGCTGGCCCTGATCGGCTACGCCATCGGTGGTCTGGTGGTGTTCCTGGCCGGCCTGACCGCCTGCGACCTGATGCCCAAGACGGCGGTCGGTGCCGTGAAAGGCTTCATCGGCCTCTGCTCCTACATCGCCGCCTCCATCCAGGAGCTGGTCTCTGCGGCCCTGATCAAGACCAGCGAGATCGACGGCGTGACCCACTATGACTTCAGCAGTGCCCAGTACTTCTGGCTCGGTGCCTCCGTGGTCTCCATGCTGCTCGCCATGACGGTGTGGAGCGCCAAAAAAGTCGTCAACTACTGATCCCCGTTCACCGGGACACGCCAAAAAACAATGCCAGTCAGTTGATGCTGACTGGCATTGGCAATCCGGGGTTACTTTCTTCGAAAGCGCTGGTTGTCGCCCCCATGGCACTGCCAGAGGATCAGGGGAGTACCATTGGCACTGCCATCCTTGGATACATCCAGACAGAGGTGGCTGCTGCGGCTGACCAGCCGATCCCGCTCCCAGCGCCACTGCTGATTGCTGCCGCCATGACAATCCCAGGCGATTACCCTGGCCCCGGTGTCGCGATCGCCGCCGGCCACATCCAGGCACTTGCCGCCGACCTTCACCGCCTTGCCATCCAGACGAAAGCGCTGGTTCTCTCCGCCGTTGCAGTCCCAAAGCTGCAACTGGTTGCCATTGCGCACGCCACCGGCAATGTCGAGGCATTTGCCATTGGCTGCCAGCAACTGGCCCCCCGACTCTTCTCGCTTGCGGGCTTCCTTCTTCTCCTGCTTGTGGTCGTAGTAGGCGGCAGCACCTATGGCACCGATCACCACGGCCCCCAGCAGAAAATCCGAAGAGTCCAGACTCTGGCACCCTCCCAGCGAAAGCGAGAGACAGGCGGCAATCAAAGGAGATGGACGCATCACTCAATCCCCCCGACCAGGAAGCTCTGATTGGCACCACCATAGCACTCTGCCAAACGCAAGGGCGTATTCGGGGTGTGACGCCGCCCCGCGACATCCAGACAACGGGAGGCCTTGTTGTTGAACAGCTTGTCCTCCCGCCACACCCACTGGGCATGACCATCGCAGGGAGCCAGGATCAGTTCATTGCCGCTTCTGGCCTGCAGGCATGTCTCCTGCATCTTCAGCTCTCCCAGCGCCCACTCAAACGACCTGGAGTCTTTGCCACCGCATACCTGGGTGACAGCCTGCTGCCCGGCAACACCGACACAGAAGCCGTTGTAGGTCAGCAAGAGGGAGGAGGCAGACTCGCTCTGCGATTGAGAGACCATGGAGTTCATCACCTCATCCATCGGCGGCTTGAGGGTACAACCGCCCAGCAGCAGGGCGGCCATGACTGCGGGTCTGCAGGAGAAAATCGAGATTTTGTTATTCATAAAAAAGCCTGAAAGAGGTCTGTGACATCCGGTCACCAAGGACTCCAGCTGGCAGGATAACTGAAGGGGGGACAAGACTGCCCGGATAGAGTGTAAACAAACGTTACAGCGACGCGGCAAGCCGGGATGATAGGCAAGGCAGAAAGCAAAAAACCCCGCCGAAGCGAGGTTTTTCAGAATGTGGTCGGTGATAAAGGATTCGAACCTTTGACCCTCTGGTCCCAAACCAGATGCGCTACCGGGCTGCGCTAATCACCGAGAATATTTTGATTCTACAAAAAACAAAGACGACCATGCGGTCATCCTCGTTATACAGCAAGTATGGTGCGAAGAGAGGGACTCGAACCCTCACACCCGGGGGGCACTAACACCTGAAGCTAGCGCGTCTACCAATTCCGCCACCTTCGCGTACCTGACAAGCTGTAAAATGGGGTGGCTGATGGGGCTCGAACCCACGACAACCGGAATCACAATCCGGGACTCTACCAACTGAGCTACAGCCACCACAGCTGTTTTCGTTCTTCAACTCGCCCGTTTAACCGGCGCACTTTTGATGGTGCGCCCGACAGGATTCGAACCTGTGACCTCTGCCTCCGGAGGGCAGCGCTCTATCCAGCTGAGCTACGGGCGCTACGCTGTCGAACGGGGCGCAATATTAATGATGAGGACCCACCTTGTCTACCCTTTTTTTATCAAGCCGAATCAACCGCTTGTTTTTCCATCGTTTCTGGTTTTTTTTAAGCGATTTTGTGTTATTCAGACCGGTTCCGGCCCCTCCCCGCTACTTTTGACCCCCACCATCTTGCTGACAGCGGTGGGCAAAACTTGACTTGCCTCAAAGCCTCCCTAGAATGAATGAACGTTCATTCAGTCGTTGTGATCATCCAATCATGAACAAGAAAGAACGCATTTTCGATGCGGCTCATGAAGTACTCGGCGAACAGGGTTTCCACGGCCTCTCCATTGCCGTGGTGGCCAAGAAAGCCAGGGTGGCGGCAGGCACCATCTATCGCTATTTCAGCGACAAGGATGACCTGATCCGTCAACTCTATCGGCACACCATCCTCCAGTGTCATTCCCTGGTCATGGAAGGCGTGCAGACAGAGGAGGTATCGTTCGAACAATTTCGGCGGCTGTGGCTCAACATCCACGCCATCTTTGTCGACGAACCGAACGCGCTCAAATGCAAATTGCAGTATGAAACATCCCCGCTGGGAGCTGAGCTGGAGCAGGACCCGGTCATCCAGGCCGCCTGGGCCCCGCTGGATCGCTTCTACGAACGGGGGATAGAACAGGGCCTGTTTATCGACCTGCCCGTTCGGGTACTGCAGGTGCTGAGCCTGGACTGTGTGGCAAATCTGGCGTTTCAACGCCAGGTTCACCAATTCGAACTGACGCAAGAGCAGCTGGAAGCCGTGATCCGGGCCAGCTGGCGAGCCATTTTGACCCCTTAAACATTGCACTCATATCTCAGGAGCGAGAGTTCATGAAAAAGTGGATGAGCATCATGTTGCTCATCGCGCTGGCCCTGTTCGGCAGCGTGATTGGCTTCAACCTGTTCAAGCAAAAGATGATAGCCAACTACATGGCCAACATGCCGGAGCCCGAGTTCCCGGTCACCACCCACAAGGTGGAGACCCGTGACTGGGTACCGACCATCGAGGCGATCGGCTTCATCGAACCCAATCAGGGGGTGACCCTGTCGACCGAGCAGTCCGGTACCATCGACAGCATCTCCTTCGAATCCGGCGCCACCGTCAAGCTGGACCAGCTGCTGCTGAGCCTGGACGCCAGCGTCGAGAAGGCCAACCTGCGCGCCTCCATGGCCAAGCTGCCGGCGGCCAAGGCCAAGTACGAACGCTACCAGAACCTGTTTACCAAGGGTTCCATCTCCCGCGACCAGCTGGATGATGCCGAGGCGACCTATCGTTCCCTCGAGGCCGACATCGAGAGCCTGAAATCAACCATCGCCCGCCGCGAAGTGCGCGCACCGTTTGCCGGCGTGGTCGGCCTGCGCAACGTCTTCCTCGGCCAGTACCTGCAGCCGGGCACCGACATAGTGCGGCTGGAAGACACCAGCGTGATGCGCCTGCGCTTCACAGTGCCGCAGACCGACATCTCCCGCATCAGCCTGAATCAGGAGATCCGGATCAACGTGGATGCCTACCCGAACCGCCAGTTCAAGGGTCACATCAGCGCCATCGAGCCGGCCGTCAACTACCAGAGCGGCCTGATCCAGGTGCAGGCGAACATCCCCAACAACGACGGCCTGCTGCGCTCCGGCATGTTTGCCCGCGCCAGCATCCTGCTGCCGGCCCAGAAAGACCAGATAGTGCTGCCGCAGACCGCCATCACCTTCACCCTGTACGGCGAGAACGTCTACCTGGTCAAGGAGCAGGACGGCGTGAAGCGCGTCGAGCAGGTGGTGGTCAAGGTGAGCGAGCGCAAGGGCAACGATGCCCACGTGGTCTCCGGCATCAAGGCGGGTGACGAAGTGGTCATGTCCGGCCAGGTACGCCTGAGCAACGGCGCCAAGGTAAAAATCGTGCAGGACCAGGGTCTGAAGGTTCCTGACCAGGCTCCCATGCTGTAAAACGCGGAGAGACAGATGCGCTTTACCGACATATTCATCAAACGGCCCATCCTGGCCATCTCGATCAGCTTCCTGATCGCGTTGCTGGGTTTGCAGGCCGTGTTCAAGATGCAGGTGCGGGAATACCCCGAGATGACCAACACGGTCGTCACGGTCAGCACCAGCTATTACGGCGCGAGTGCCGACCTGATCCAGGGCTTCATCACCCAGCCACTGGAACAGGCCATCGCCCAGGCGGACAACATCGACTTCATGACGTCGTCCACCCAGCTCGGCAGCTCCACCATCACCGCTTACATGAAGCTCAACACCGATCCCAACGCCGCCCTGTCCGACATTCTGGCCAAGGTCAACTCGGTGCGATCCCAGCTGCCCAAGGAGTCGGAAGACCCCTCGGTCACCATGTCCACCGGCTCCACCACGGCGGTGCTCTACATCGGCTTCACCAGCCCAGAGCTCAACGCTAGCCAGATCACCGACTACCTGGAGCGGGTCATCAAGCCCCAGCTCTTCACCGTCGGCGGCGTCTCCAAGGTCGACATGTACGGCGGTACCAAGTACGCCCTGCGGGTATGGCTGGATCCGGCCAAGATGGCGGCGTTCAACCTGACTGCCGCGGACGTGATGAACGTGCTCAACAGCAACAACTATCAGTCCGCCACCGGCCAGGCTACCGGTTACTTCACCCTCTACAACGGCAACGCCGAGACCCAGGTCAACACCACCGAGGAGCTCGAGCGCCTGGTGGTCTCCACCCGTGACGGCAAGGTGATCCGCCTGGCAGACATCGCCAAGGTGACCCTGGAGAAGAGCCACGACACCTATCGCGCCACCGCCAACGGCCGCGAGGCCGTGGTACTGGCCATCAACGCGGCACCGACCGCCAACCCGATCAACATCGCCCACGACGTGCTGGCGATGCTGCCGAGCCTGAAGAGCAACATGCCGAGCACCATGGAGGCCAACGTCCTCTATGACTCCACCGTGGCCATCAACGAATCGATCCACGAGGTGATCAAGACCATCGCCGAGGCAGCCGCCATCGTGCTGGTGGTGATCACCCTGTTCCTCGGCTCGTTCCGCGCGGTCATCATCCCGATTATCACCATCCCGCTCAGTCTGATCGGCGTGGTGATGGTGATGCAGATGTTCGGCTTCTCCATCAACCTGATGACCCTGCTGGCCATGGTGCTGGCCATCGGCCTGGTGGTGGATGACGCCATCGTGGTGCTGGAGAACGTGGATCGTCACGTCAAAGAGGGGGAAGATCCGTTCCGTGCCGCCATCATAGGCACCCGCGAGATCGCCGTGCCGGTCATCGCCATGACGGTCACCCTGGCCGCCGTGTACGCGCCGATCGCCCTGATGGGGGGCATCACTGGCTCCCTGTTCAAGGAGTTCGCGCTGACCCTGGCGGGCGCCGTGTTCGTCTCCGGCATCATAGCCCTGACTCTGTCGCCCATGATGTGCGCCAAGATGCTCAAGGCCAACGAGGAGCCGGGCAAGTTCGAAAGCACGGTACACCACCTGCTCGAGCGCATGACGGTGCGTTACGACGCCATGCTGCACGCCGTGATGCAAAAGCGCATCGTGGTGGTGCTGTTCGCCGTTATCGTGTTCGCCAGCCTGCCGATGCTGTTCAAGTTCATCCCGAGCGAGCTCGCGCCGAACGAGGACAAGGGCGTCATGGCCGTGCTGGGGACCGCCCCCTCCAACGTCAACCTGGACTACATCCAGGGGACCATGGAGCAGGTGAACAAGGTGCTGGACTCCCAGCCGGAAGTGGCCTTCTCCCAGGTCTTCTCCGGGGTGTTCAACGCCAACCAGGCGTTCGGCATCGCCTCCATGGTGCCGTGGAGCCAGCGTGAAGCGAGCCAGAAAGAGGTGCTGGACCGGGTGGCCGGGCTGGTGAAAGACGTGCCCGGTATGTCCATCACCACCTTCCAGTTCCCGGAACTGCCGGGCGCCTCGAGCGGCCTGCCGGTGCAGTTCGTCATCACCACGCCGAACAACTTCGAGAGCCTCTATCAGGTGGCCAGCGAGATCCTGACCGCAGCCCAGGGGAGCGGACGCTTCGTCTACTCCGAGCTGGACCTGCAGTACGACTCCGCCACCATGAAGATCAAGATCGACAAGGACAAGGCGGGTGCCTACGGCATCACCATGCAGGACATCGGCATCACCCTGGGCACCATGATGTCGGACGGTTACGTCAACCGTATCGACCTGGATGGCCGCTCCTACGAGGTGATCCCGCAAGTCGAGCGCAAATACCGCCTCAACCCCGAGTCGATCAAGGGCTACTACGTGCGGGCGGCCGATGGCAAATCCATCCCGCTCGGCAGCCTGATCAGCATCGAGGTGATCGGTGAGCCGCGCTCCCTGCCCCACTTCAACCAGCTCAACTCCGCCACCATAGGTGCCGTGCTGATGCCTGGCACCACCATGGGTGATGCCATCAACTGGCTCAACACCACGGCGGACGAGAAGCTGCCGCAGGGCTACCGTTACGACTTCATGGGCGAGGCCCGCCAGTTCGTGACCGAGGGCAGTGCCCTGTACGCCACCTTCGGTCTGGCGCTGGCCATCATCTTCCTGGTGCTGGCAATCCAGTTCGAATCGGCTCGTGACCCGCTGGTGATCATGGTCTCCGTGCCGCTGGCCATCAGCGGGGCGCTGATCGCCCTGGCCTGGGGTGCCGCCACCATGAACATCTACTCCCAGGTGGGTCTGATCACCCTGGTCGGCCTGATTACCAAGCACGGCATCCTGATCTGTGAAGTGGCGAAGGAGGAGCAGCTGCTGCACGGCCGCAACCGGATAGAAGCCGTCATGACTGCCGCCAAGGTGCGTCTGCGACCCATCCTGATGACCACGGCCGCCATGATCGCCGGTCTCATCCCGCTGCTCTATGCCACGGGGGCCGGGGCTGCCCAGCGCTTCAGCATCGGCATCGTGATCGTGGCCGGTCTGGCCATAGGCACCGTGTTCACCCTGTTCGTACTGCCGGTGATCTACACCTACCTGGCCTCCGAACACAAACCGCTGCCGGTGTTTGATGAATCCATTCCGCCCAAGGCGAAAGGGAGTCATTAAAAACCTTTTTGAATCAACAAGGCCCCGTTTCGGGGCCTTGTTTTTATCACGCGAACGAAACACGACATAAGTGCATGAAGCAGTTAAACTAAATGGCAATATATCCAGACCGCAAGGACGCCATGTCAGGACTCTTCTCCAAGACCGCTAGGGCCGTCGGCCGTAACGGACTCTCATACCGCCTGCTCTCCTACATTCTGGTGTGCAGTACCGTATTGGCGATGATCATTACGGTGTTGCAGCTTGCCTGGGATTACCGCAAGGACGTGGCCGTCATCGAGGACAGCATCGGCCAGATCGAGGCCTCCTTCCTGCAGCCCATCGCCGCCAGCCTGTGGAACCTGGATGAAGAGCAGGTGAAGGTGCAGATCGAGGGCATCATGAACCTGCCCAACATGCAGTTCGTGATGGTGAAAGAGATGCTCGGCAACTCGGAAGTGCCGCTGCTGACCCAGGGGGTGGAACGGGAAAGCTACGACATCTCCCGTGAGTTCAACCTCACCTATCAGGGCGAGGTGGTGGGCAAGCTGTTCGTGGCCGCTTCGCTGGAGCAGATCTACCAGCGCCTCATCGAAAAATCCGTGCTGATCATGGTCAGCCAGACCATCAAGACCCTGGTGGTCTCGTTTTGCATCCTGATCATCATTTATTACCTGGTGGTGCGTCACCTCAACCGCATCGCCCACTACGCCCAGAAGTTGAATCTGGACCGGCTCACCAACGAGCTGACCCTGGAGGGGCGCCAGCTGCCCCGCAAGAAACCCGACGAGCTCGACACCCTGGTCGCCACCCTCAACCAGATGCGCACCCGGCTGCTCGACGAATTTGCGGCGCGCCATCAGGCCGCCGAACAGCTGCAGCAGGAGCGGGACTTCTCCGCCACCCTGATCAACTCCGCCAACATGGTCATCTGCTGCATGGAGCCGGACCTCAACATCGCCAGCATCAACCCGGCGGCCATACTGCTGACCGGCTACCACCAGCAGGAGATACTGCAGCACAACTGGCTGGATCTGTTCGTCAGCAAGGAGCAGCGCGACCAGCTGGCGGCCACCCTGGCCGATCACGGCTCCATCGAAGACAAAGAGGTCATGATGCATGACCAGCAGGGCCACGAGCTGGTGCTGCAATGGACCTTCGCCCCCTTCTACGAAGGGCCCAACCTCAAATACCTGATCGGCTTCGGCTACGACATCACCCGCCTCAAGAAGGTGGAGCGGGAGATCATCCAGCTCAACGAACAGCTTGAGGGCAAGGTGGTGGAGCGTACCCGCAGCCTGAGCGATGCCAACGACCAGCTGGGCAAGGCCTACGACGATCTGAAACAGGCCCAGCAGACCCTGGTGGAGTCGGAGAAGATGGCCTCCCTCGGTTCCCTGGTGGCCGGCGTGGCCCATGAGATCAACACCCCTATCGGCATCAGCGTGACCGCCTCCTCCTACCTGCAGGAGCGGGTGGCCGACTTCAAGCAGCACATCGACTCCAAGCAGCTGTCGCGCTCCTATCTCACCGAATTCACCGTCAATCTGGATGAATCCATGCAGCTGCTGCAGGGCAACCTGCGCCGCGCCTCCGAGCTCATCGCCAGCTTCAAGCAGGTGGCGGTGGACCAGTCGTCCGAGGCGCGCTACAACTTCAGCCTCGCCGACAACCTGCATCAGGTGGTGGTCTCCCTCGGTCACAAGCTGAAGAAGGCCCAGTGCGAGGTGGATATCCAGTGCGATCCCAAGCTGTCGATCTTCTCCTTCCCCGGCAGCTTCACCCAGATCTATTCGAACCTGATCCTCAACTCCATCAATCACGGCTTCGACAACTGGGACAAGCCCAAGAAAATCACCATCAAGGTAGAGCAACAGGGTGAAGAGCTGCTGATCGACTACAGCGACAACGGCCGCGGCATCCCGCCCGAGATACTACCGCGCATCTTCGATCCCTTTGTCACCTCCAAGCGGGGCCAGGGCGGCAGCGGGCTCGGCACCCACATCATCTACAACCTGGTGGTGCAGCTGCTGCGTGGTCGAATCAACTGCATCAGCGAACCGGAGCAAGGCGCCCAGTTCCATATTCGCCTGCCGATCCAACATAACTGAGTGCTGGCTCTTGTGAGCCAGCCGCTTTATCCCCATCATGCTGTGATTGCATTCTTAATGAGCGGAGAACCTCGCAATGGCACAGCATTTTGACTATATCGCCATCGGCGGCGGCAGCGGCGGCATCGCCTCGGCCAACCGGGCTGCCATGTACGGTAAGAAAGTTGCCCTGATTGAAGCCAAAGAGTTAGGTGGAACCTGCGTCAACGTCGGCTGCGTGCCGAAGAAGGCCATGTGGTATGCCGGCCAGATCGCCGATGCCCTGAAATATGGCGCCGACTACGGCTTCGACACCACTCTCAACCACTTCAGCTGGGCCAAGCTGGTCGAGTCCCGCCAGGCCTATATCGGCCGCATTCATCAGTCCTACCAGAACGTGCTGGGCAAGAACCAGATCACCGTCATCAAGGGCTTCGCCCGCTTCGTCAGCAGCAACACCATCGAGGTGAATGGCGAGCAGTACAGCGCCGATCACATACTGATCGCCACCGGCGGCCGCCCCGAAGTGCCGGCCATTCCGGGTGCCGAACTGGGCATCGACTCCGACGGTTTCTTCGAGTTGCAAGAACAACCCAAGCGGGTTGCGGTGGTGGGTGCCGGTTATATCGCGGTGGAGATCGCCGGCGTGATGCAGGCGCTCGGCTCCGAAACCCACCTGGTGGTGCGCAAGCACGCACCGCTGCGCAACTTCGACCCCATGATCCACGAGACTCTGGTGGAGATCATGGCGCAGGAAGGGCCCAAGCTGCACACCCACGCCATTCCGAAGGCGGTGGTCAAGAACGCCGACGAGAGCCTGACCCTGCAGCTGGAAGATGGTCGCCACCTCACCGTCGACTGCCTGATCTGGGCCATCGGCCGTGTCCCGGCCACCGACAACCTCAACCTGGCCGCCACCGGTATCACGCTCGACGAGAAGGGCTTTATCCCGACCGACAAGTTCCAGAATACTGCCATCGCCAACCTCTATGCCGTCGGTGACAACACCGGCCGCATCCAGCTCACCCCGGTGGCCGTTGCGGCGGGCCGTCGTCTCTCCGAGCGGCTGTTCAACAACAAGCCGAACGAGCACCTCAACTACGATCTGGTGCCGACCGTGGTGTTCAGCCACCCGCCCATCGGCACCATAGGGCTGACCGAGCCGGAAGCCGTCGCCGAATACGGTGAAGATCAGGTCAAGGTCTACCGCAGCCAGTTCACCGCCATGTACTCGGCGCTGACCCAGCATCGCCAGCCCACCCGGATGAAGCTGGTCTGCGTCGGGCCGGAAGAGAAGGTGGTCGGCCTGCACGGCATCGGCTTCGCCATGGACGAGATCCTGCAGGGCTTCGGCGTCGCCATGAAGATGGGTGCCACCAAGGCGGACTTCGACAACTGCGTTGCCATCCATCCGACCAGTGCGGAAGAGTTTGTTACTATGAGGGGTTAATGTAGAAAACCCACCTACACACGTTCTTACTGTAGAAAAACGGAGAGGCCAGAGCATCGTTCTCTGGCCTTTACTGGCTCATAGATACTTCCCCTAAGCTTGCTAGTTCAAAACTCCATGCATAATGTGTGGCTAATTTAGTTGACCAAACTTTAGTTATGCCACAAAGTGACTATATAAATAATGACGATTGAGAGTCGCTAAGGGACGCTAAATAGGGATATAAAGATGTGGTCTGATAAAGAATCAAATATTGATTTTCTTAATTTCAATGAAACTGCCGAATCCATCAAAGATCTAATTACTGAAAAAAATCTTATGCCAATAAGTGTTGGTGTGTTTGGAGATTGGGGAGCAGGAAAGTCCACAGTTTTAGAACTAACAAAGTCTGCACTTGTAAGCGACAAGGACGATTATATCCAAGTAAGTTTCGACGCTTGGATGTTCCAAGGTTACGACGATGCCAAAGCTGCACTATTAGAGACAATCGCGGAAACACTCGTCAAACAAGCCAAGACAGATCAAAGCTTGAGCGAAAAGGCCAAAGATTTTGCTGGGCGTGTAAACAAAATTAGACTTATGGGACTTCTGATGGATGCAGGCAGTCTCGCAGCAGGTGTCCCCACATTTGGAGGGTTCCAAAAGCTGTTCGGAATGTTCAGTGGAGGAGAAGACGGCGAATATGATTTCGATGATGTTAAGGATGGGGTCGAAGGTGCTAAAGAAATTGCTAACAGAAACAAAGACCTCCTGAGAAAGAAAAAAGATTTTTCTCCACCCAAAGAAATCAAAGAGTTCAGACAAGCATACTCAGATCTTCTTGCAGAGTTTGGTAAGCCATTAATTGTCTACGTTGATAATTTAGACCGTTGTTCGCCTTACAACGCGATTTCAACGCTAGAAGCCATTCGCCTTTTCTTGTTTCTGCCCAATACAGCATTTGTAATAGCAGCCGATGAAGACATGATTCGTCTCGCAGTCAGTGAATACCACAAGGGTTCATCTCAACGGCATCAAACTGACTATTTGGACAAACTGATTCAAATACCTATACATGTCCCACGCCCTGGTGCTTTAGAAATTAGGGCCTATCTGTTAATGCTGGTTGCACTTGATCACGGTGTCAAAGGCGATGAATTAGAGACTCTACGACATGCCCTTGAAAAAAATCTGAAAATGTCTTGGAAAGAGGAAGCAATAACCATAGATGATTTGCTTGATGGGAAAAATATTCTGGGGACTCCTGAGTTAAGGAATAAGTTTGTCGTTGCAGAACAACTCGCACCTTTATTAGCTGAATCAACCAACATAAATGGTAACCCACGAATAGTTAAGCGTCTTCTTAATCAAGTGAGGATCAGAAGAAAGACGGCACTCCGGCGCGGCATGCAATTAGATGAGAAAACGATAACCAAACTAGTTATCTTTGAACGTTGCCTTGGAACAAGAGCCAGTAACAAGCTTTACCAAATGATTGATAGTGAAAACGGCAAACCAAAGGTTTTAGCTGAACTTGAAGCTGCCGGAGCCAACATAGAGGACATAAAACTGCCTGAAGAGTGGCAGTCAGAGAAAAAGTTTCTGGCTAAATGGGCAAAACTGCCGCCTAAATTCTCTGATATTGATCTGACCCCAGCTCTGTACCTGAGTAAAGAAAATGTTCCCATGGGTGCTTTTGGAACTGTTATGTCGGGAGCAGCTCAAAAACTCGTAGTGGCATTATTGAAGCAGGCCCAACGAATCAGCCAAGCAAGTACTTTAGCAATAGAAGAAACTCCACCAGAAGACTACATGCCAGCAATGGACGCGGTTCTAGAAAAGCTGAGGCCAATTGCAGATTGGAGCAAACGTCCTGATGGTATTTTTGGAGCGCGATTGCTCGCTGAAAAAGATATTCGGTGCAAAGCCACTTTCTTGGATTTTATGAAGCACCTACCGCAAGAGCGTTGGATGAAACCAATAATAGAAGAATTAGAAGGAGCCAAATAATGGGAACATCAGCCTCATCCAGGGGACCTAAAGATAAAAATCCCCTCGTACCACCATGGGCAGAAGGTGGAAATGGATTAACAATTAGTCCAGCTACTGATACTGATGGAGACGTGAACGTCGGTGATGGCGGCGGCCATGCTGACAATAACCAAGAAGTTGATAACAATGCGGTGCAGCAAGAAATTGGTCCATCGGCTCAAGCACAACCACCTGCTAGCAGATACAAAAGTGCGAGACAAGCATTCGGGAAATATGCTGGTACAGGTGGTACAAGTTCAGATCTTAGGCGCGCCCTAAAACATTACTCTAAAAACTCTTCCGGTGGCGGGAAAGGGACAAGTCGAAGACTTGCCAGTGGTATAACCGCAGGCGCAGGACTCGTAGGAATGATGCGAGGGGACAGCGTTACTGTTGGTGACCAGTCCTTATCTCTTAAGGACCTTCGAGGTCTAACTACTGATCAAGCGATTGATCGCATTGCCTCTCATTTAGCACCAGATAACTCAGATTCTGACGCGGTGCGCATTGCTCTAAATTACGCTTTGGAAGAAGCACTTCCTGACACTCAAGACTTCGATCCTGCAAGTTTCACTGACGAGGTAATCCAAGAAGCAATCTCCTGTTATTTAACTGACTTAATTTTTCAAGATGTAGTCACAGGAATGGGAGAAGCGTGGTTCAAAGCAGAGGTAGCAACTAAGCACCACAAAATGGAAAGCGAATTAAGGGAGCTGATTAAAGTGATAGCACAACAAGAAATGGACACAGCGACAAACGGCAATCCAAGTAATATCACCAAGAACAACATCAAGAAAATTCAAATCGAGGCAATATCAAAAACTGTAGACCATTGGGAGAAATTCAATGACTGATTTTTACTTCCATCACAACCCAGATCTACTTCCTGAGTACTCAGGCAAATGCCACCCGGTGCAAATTTTTGATAATCATCCACTAAATAAGTATAAATGCAGCCACGCATCGAAAGAGTTGATCACCAAGATTAGAAGGCTTGGGGTTGAGATTAATCCCGATGCACTTGATTTGGTAACTATCGCAACAGCAGTTAC
Source organism: Aeromonas sp. QDB20 (assembly GCF_027707805.1). Classification (NCBI taxonomy): domain Bacteria; kingdom Pseudomonadati; phylum Pseudomonadota; class Gammaproteobacteria; order Aeromonadales; family Aeromonadaceae; genus Aeromonas; species Aeromonas sp. QDB20. The sequence continues at coordinate 54,871 of NZ_JAPCJC010000025.1, forward strand.
TTCGGCAGAGACATTTGAGCCAAGAGAGAATGCGCCAAATTCTTGGTCACGAATCTTAAATCTCCACATACCGGTATTGGCTCCAGATAAGTGGGAAGCAGTAGCAAAAAGACTTGAATCACTGTTAGGTTTTTTAACTGGCGATCAATGGAAATTATCTTTTATCAAGTCGGAGTTAGGACTACCTAAGCCAATAAATAGCAAGCAGTCCAAGATTTCGGCGGACTCATTAAAAGGATTGAATACAGTTTGTCTTTTTTCTGGAGGGTTAGATAGCGCAGTTGGAGCGATTGATATTCTCAATGGTCACTCTGAAATCCGTCCGATGCTTGTAAGCCACGCATATCGAGCTGATGGAGCGAAACAGCAAGATATAAAAAAACTGCTCAAAAAGCCATTTGGGGAGTTTTCATATTCAATAGCCCCTCAATTATCAGATCAGGCTAAGCATGCTAACGATACCAGCATGAGGGGGAGAAGCTTTAATTTTTTAGCAATGGCTGTATTAGGGATTACGGCACTTAGGAAAGTAAATAACGATGATACTATCTCTCAGATTATTGTGCCTGAAAATGGATATATATCAATTAATCCGCCGTTAACTCGCAGGCGCATTGGAAGCCACAGCACTCGAACAACTCACCCAAACTTTCTATCTCAGTTAGAGTTATTGCTTAACGATGTTGGGTTTAACATTAAATTTACAAATCCGTACCAGTTTAAAACCAAAGGCGAAATGCTAGCTGAGTGCGTTGATCAAGACGCTGTTAAAAAAGCGATACCATTAAGTGTATCTTGCAGCCACTGGCATAGAGAACATATACAATGTGGTTATTGCCTTCCATGTCTAGTCAGGCGAGCTTCCATATTTCATGCAGGCTTTACAAAAGATGCTGACTATGCGGTTCCACGACTTACAAGTGTATTGAACGAATCGGAGAAAAGAGATGACGTTCATGCAGTACAGACTGCAATAATTCGATTAAAGAAGAGCCCTGACTACATGGCTTGGTTACGCCAGTCTGGACCTTTACCACAGAATAAAGAGACACGCGAAAAACTGGAGTCTACAGTGAAAAGAGGTTTGGCAGAAGTTGAAGCATTTTTGAAATCGGTCAAACTAGCATGATGGATCTGCATTGCCATGTCGATTTGTACCCAGATCACCGCGAGGTACTTAATGACTTGAGAGAATGCAATTACTATGTGCTGTCTGTTACAACTGTGCCATCCGCTTGGAGAGGCACAGTTAAACTTACTGAAGGTATTGCCCGTTGTAAGACTGCTTTAGGATTACACCCACAGCTTGCCCACTTGAGAAAGCATGAGCTAGCAATCTTCGATGAGTTAATAGGTGAAACTAGGTACATAGGAGAGATTGGTCTAGATGGTTCAAAGGGTTACCTTCCCTACATCGAGGATCAACTCCACGTATTCAACCATATTCTTGAAAAGTGCTCTCAGTTCAATGACAAAATTCTATCTATTCATAGCCTAAACGCTACAGAACAAGTCATCGATTGTTTGCAAAAACACCCTCTATCAGGAACCCCAATACTTCATTGGTTTTTAGGAACCAAAAAGCAAGTACAGGAAGCAACTGAACACGGCTGTTTTTTCTCTGTCGGCCCGGCAATGTTGAATTCAAATCGGGGAATGAAAGTTGCGTCGTGGTTACCGCCAGATCGTGTATTACTCGAAACTGATGGTCCATTTGCAAAAGTGGATAATTCCCCACTGTTACCCTCACAAGCCAGACTTGCTATTAATGAGTTGTCTTTGTTGTGGAAAGTTAGCACCGAGGATACTGTTCTTCAACTTAAACGAAATCTGGTGTTATTGTTGAATGGTGGCATAACATAGAATTGTAAAACTTATGCCTACTAGTCCACGAGTTAAATAATGGCATAGCGTAGAAAATTAATGGTAATCATGCAACTGGGACCCCATACAAATTTAAACACAGAACTGGCGAGTTATAGATTACAAATCTAACTAGAGGATGTCCCCAAACGGATCGTCAAGATAACCCGCATGATGCATTGTACCTCTCCCACCGGTTAATCCAGTTTTACTTGACCACTACAGGGGCTACTCTATCAGGCCTAGGATCTAACCTTACAAATATCCCAAAAAACTTTCACATGTGAAAGTTCTAACAGCGTTCTCTAATCACAGCAAGCGCTCAAACTGCCCAAATTGGTACATTACAGACCTTTAGGATCTCAATAGCCCTGGTAGATACTGGATGAACCAACAGTTATTACAAAGTTCATCCCGTGGCTTACTTGATCAAATCAGACGACGTTCATATAGGTGGTGAAATCATCACTGAAACGGACCCTATAGAGTTTCTGAATGGCCGAAATCTAGGGTCATTGCCTACTATTTATGACCAAAACTGGGGATATGTCACACCAGTAAACCACTGGTTCATTCATCTTAAAGCGAACAAACGACTTGAAAATCTAAGTTCCTACGCAAGAGCGCTTTTGCATTATTGGAATTTTCTAGAATCAGAAAATTTAATCTGGGATGTCTTCCCATTAGCAAAAGGTTTAAAGCCTACATATCGATATAGAAATGACAAACTCCTCAAGAGTGTTAAAGCTGGTGAGCTCGCATACTCAACTGCCAACACGTATATGACACATGTCGTCCAGTTTTATTTATGGGCAGCACATGAACGTTATTACCACATCAACGAGAAACACAAACCCTTCGAAATCGAATTTGTAAGAATACAGAGGAGCGACATGCTGGCTCATATGATGCCTAAATTTCTGGTCCAAACTACAGACTTGCGCATCAGAACGCCGAGGGATGCAACCAGTAAGAAGATTCGGGGGCTAAAGCCCTTAACTCAAATTGCACTCACTCATTTAGCTCTACATTTACGTAATGTGCCTTGCGAATTTAGGCTGATCTGTTTGCTCGCAGCTCAATCCGGCTTACGTATCCAAGAAGCGTCAGGATTAACTTTGGCCGCACTAGAACAATCGGTTCAACGCTCAGGTTCTATAACTCATTTCGAGCTAACAATAGGACCAAGTAATGGTGTACCTACAAAATACAATAAAACTCGAACTATTGAGATAACAAGCCGCCTTTTATCAGATTTGAAAACTTATGCCATTAGTGAGCGACGAATGTGCCGACTTGACAAACTTCTTAGCAGAATTGAGTTACACAAAGGCATCAATGACATAAAAAAATCCCACTCTGCTCATCTATCAAAGGAAAAACTCGACGCCCTGGCCACAGCCCAGCGATACGAACCATTATTTATTAGCCAACAAGGTAATCCATACGACCCTAACACAATAGGCTCTCGCTTTGGAGAAGTTCGCCGCTCAATAATTAAGTCAGGAATACAATTTGAGCATAAGTTTCATGATCTTAGATGTAGTTATGCAACCTACCGACTACATAGCCTACTTGAAGCAGGTATTGAGCCTGCGAATGCACTGAGCTTACTGATGGGGTGGATGGGACATAAGAATGAATCCACGACATGGGAGTACTTGCAGTACCTCAAAAGAAAAGAAGCGTTAAAAGAGAAGATATCTGTACTAGACAGCATTATGCACCAAGCATTAGAGGAAGCTAATGAGCAAGACGTTGAAATTAATAGCCCCCTGGGTTGAACATCTTTGTATTCCCATACGAAACGGGGCAAACGCACACCTCCTCTTGGACTTTAATAGATATAGATATCGCGGGGTTCCTAAAACACATGAAATAAAGCAGGGAAATGTTCAGTTATTAGACCGTGATGATATAGCACAGAGACTGTTTATCACAATTACGAGCAGGGAAGATGCTTCACCAGCAACCAAAGGTAACGCATTCACCGCAGCTAGAAGACATTTTGCGTTTTGTGATGCGCAAACTCCACCGCTTCAACCGCTATCGGAAATGGCATTTGTTAAAGAATTAGAACATAACTCCATCCGTCAGCGGCTTGGGGAGATCAAGGATAGTACAGAAAGCAAGCTACGGGGTGATTTATCATCTTTATACCAGTGGCTAGATCTTCCCATGCGACACGTTTATCCACAAGGGGGTCGGTCAGGACGCACGCAAACAGAGCCAACACGCGGCTATAGTGACGCTGACTTAAAGCAATTGCTTCCCTTGCTAAGAAGTATTTTTAAGCAGTTGTATCAGCAATTCATTATCGATCCAGAACTTCATATTCAAGCAAGTTCTAACGCTCATACAATGGTTTTTTCTTGGAAGGGGAAAGATTATCCAGTAGCCGGTGGTGCATCAAAAATTTTTTATGTCGCAACATTTCTCCTAAGTTATTACACGTGGAGTAACAGTACCGTCTTATATAGCTTAAGACGGCCACAAACTAGCACACATGCCATATCAAGCAATTGGTATCAAATGCCAGCATTTAAACGTAGAGCATTTAAAACTATCACTGTAGAGCTAGGGGATCATAAGAAGCTAGAAATTCCTAAGTATGCAACCCAGTTTTTTGACCAATTAATGACTGTCTCAAAACTGGTCGATCCTAAACCTGATGGTTTGCTGTTACCGGCTTACAGCTACCGAAAAAGAAAAGTTCAGATGATGAGTGGATGCCTGCTCAATGACTTCAAAGCAAATTGGTTAACTAAATATTTCCCGATGACTGATGAACGAGGAGACGTATTATGGCCAACACCAAGGAGATTCAGAGCAACGGGTAGTCATTTAACTTTGGCACTAAAAGGCACACTGGAAACTCCGATTCTTCTGGATAACACACCTAGGACTATCGCCCTAGCATATTCAAGTGGAAACCCTCATGAAAACGATCTGATGAACCGTGATACAAGCCAAACTTTGGAACAGATCGTTCGCGATAGACAAGGTGTGGAGTCAGCAAAACAAAAGGTCAGAGAGGCACAAAAAGTGGAAGTACTTGCCTATGAAGCGTACATCCGACGAGCATCTCCGCCCATTCGTAGTGCTCACGGCAGTTACTGCAAAGATCCTATGGGCGCTATGGCTGAGAAGTTTACATCAAGAGCACGCGCACATGGACTCATAACTGAGAATGAAAATCTAGCATGTGCCGATTTAATCAAATGTTGGAGCTGCGGACATCAAGTGCTTGTCGAATCGGTAACTGATTTATGGTGTGCTCTTAGTTTTCGCGAATGCATTGAAGAATCGGCATGCCTGCATATAAATAATGCTCATTATCATAAAAATTTTGGCGAAGCCTTAGCAAAGATTGACCTCCGCTTAAAACAATTAAGTCCAAAAATCGTACAGCAAGCTAAAAGAAAATTAGCAGATGAAGGTCGTCATCCTTTGTGGATAGATGTAGATAGTATAAGTATGAGCTGAGGACGAAATGAAACCACTATTACATTTGCCAATAGAATCACCTAGTTCACTCAACCTTTACACCCAAGATGTGGAACGATTAGTCAGAGAGCATAACTGGGACAAATTGAACCAAGTACCTGTATGCATAGATCAACATCAAATATTAAGAGCATACTTCGGCCAAAATCGCTGGGATTGTAGCCCATATGCCTCGGATAAAGGCAGTGATAAAAACCAAAGAGAATTTGATTTCTCTTATTTAGTTGACTCGCCTAACTTGCTTCTTGAAGCAAAACTTATAGCCTATGGCTGGCTATACGCACAAGGGCATTGTTTTGGACAAAAATGCAAACTATCCACTTTAACATCTAGGTTTAATATTGGTTTAAAAAGAGCATTAGTCAGCTTAAAAAATAACGGAGCCAATAGTTTTAGTGAATTAAACAACCATGATGTCTGGCAAAAATTTGAAATAGATTTGCAAAATGAGTCATTAAGCAAACGCACTCTTGAACTCGCTTTCACAGCTATTCAATCAGTTGAAAGGCTGAATCCGTGGCTACCTTTTCAGTTAATATTACCGAGCATCAACTATAGACAGCTGGCAAAAAAGCTTGCGGATCAAGAAAAATTAGAACATAAGCAATCACTTGCTATACCACAAGCATTGGTTAACGTGCTGTACGGACAAGCTGTCAGCTACGTGGAACAAGCATGGCCATATAGGGAAAAACTTGCCCAACTCGAACGTGATTTACAATCAAACTATGATATTGGCCGTGCAGCCGTAGACTATAAGCTAGCCATCGGTAGATGGAAGTGGCTTTATGATGTGGAAGGCAGGATTAATAGCAAAAAATACGTAGAGGAAATCAACAAAGCAACTCCTCGTTCTCAATCTGAGATCATCACGCAACATCTTTGGGGAACAGGATTACTACCCAACCATAATATTGACGGAAATTGGTTAGTTACATGGAGAGCGAATCTTCAAGCCGCTTGTTTTATATGTTGCGGCGCATTCAGTGGAATGAGGGTCAGCGAACTGTTTGAACTCCATGAGGATAGTTTTCGTACTTACACTATCAACGGACAATTATTTCACTCTGTATCAGCTGCAACACATAAGCTTGCATCTGGTAGAAAAAAAGAAGAGTGGCTCACCAGCCCTATAGTAGAAAAAGCCATATCGCTCGCAATTTCATTGAGCGCATGTGCCCGTGAACAATTGATAAAACTTGCAGCGCATAGTAACGATCCTGGACAAGTGGATAAGCTAATGGAAACATCCAGTAACTTGTGGCTTAGCCAAGCGCAAAGGAAAAACTTACCAATTCTCATATCTCGTACTAAATGGAATGATCGGCTGAAAAACTTCGCGAAAAGTGTTGGTGCAATTGTTGATGAAAAAGCATTGTCTGAATGTCGTCAGCTTAATCCAAGAAATGGGGGAGCAATAGAGGACAAAGTTAAGTTAGGAGAACCTTGGCCTTTTCTCACCCACCAATTTCGACGCACTTTTGCCTGTTTTGCCGTCCGCAATGGACTGGGCCACCCTATATCCATTAAGCAGCAGTTCAAACATATCCATGTTCGCATGAGCGAATGGTATGGAAATGGCGCAATCGAATCCCGCCTACAGGATATAAAGGTAGACAGTGAGCTAATTAACTTGCTCAACGAAGTAAAACTTGAACAAACAACAGCGCACTTTGATAAATGGTTCAATGGTGATGAAAAGCTAACGGGAAGCTTTGGTAAGGCTATTGTCGCCATGCGTGACGACAAACCTGTGATCTATAGCAACTGGGATAGCTTGTATCGATTGGTTAAAGAAAAACGGTTAACTTTACATGGCACCCTACATAGCTATTGTAAAAATGGCTATGAATGTGACATGGATGGGGTAATAAATGCCGCATTCTGCGTTGATTGCCGTGGCGGAGGTAGCGTCGTGGATGATAAAAAAGCGTCGTGGTGGCAAAAGAAACATCAAGCGTTGAGTAGCTATCTGAAGCAGCAGTCCGATGTCAGCCATGCAGAGTATGCTCACTGTATTACACAGATTCGAGCTGCCGAGAAAGTGTTGAATGATTTTGGACTGAAATTTGAAAAGTATCAGCACCCATTGCAGGTTATCGATTTATGAAAAAGTCAGAAAATACACTTCTCAAGCTTGAAGCCGCTTTGCAACGAATCATCGAACGAAAAACCAAACGAATACCCGATCACCGTAAATTATCGGTTCGAGCTGTAGAGGAAGAAGCCGGATTAGGAAATGGCAGTTGCTATTACTATCCAGATTTCAAGCTCAGAGTTCAATCAGAAGTACAAAAACTAAAGTGCCTTACGCCTGATACAGCAGTTCAGTCCGATGTCGAGATTTTGAGAGAAAAGCGCAACCAAGAAAGAAAGATAAAAATTCAGTATCGTGAAAAAGTTGCTGTATTGACCCAAAGATTAACTTCAATGGCCGCAGAACATCACCAACTATCTCATGCTCTGAGGCATGCATATTCGCGAATTGAAAGCCTTGAGCATCAGGTCATAGAACTCAAACAGGGCCAGATTATAAGAATCAAGTGACCACGTTCAAGACTGTTGAAGCTGCGAATCAGGGATATTCAACTACCAGAATATCATTAGCGCCTTTGCAGAACGTTCACATGTGAAAGTTTTATCGGTTCACTTAAGCCACCTATCAGAATCATTCTGATGGACGGACCAAATTGAGCCCCGCTAAACATCTCTAGACCTAGCCACACGCATTGCTCGAGCCTGAAACCCATTCAGAATCGAATCGGCAACTTGAGCAGGAAAATGAGCAGGTAACTGCTGGCGAACCAGCTCAATGACACGATCTGTATTCTCTGCAAACTCGTTCAGGATCTGTGCCATCTGTGCCTGCTCAAAACCAACCGCCTTGGCTGTCTGATAGAAATGGCGGGGGAAGATCTGTTCTATGGTGTATTTCTTACCTTTGGTTGCGGTAAGTCCCATGGCCAGCTTGGCATCGCGAGGATGCAACCCTCTGCCGCCGAACACGGGATACATGGAGAGGATGTCGTAAAACGGTGTCAGCCGGAAGCGCCCCTCTGACTCGATGAACACCGAAAAATTCTTGGCATGGCCGTCGGTGGCGGCCAGCAGCCAGAACAGCACTTGAGACTTCATGAACAGGTAACGATCCTGCTCCGGCGTGGTAGACCCCAGCAGAGTCGCCATGATGCCAACAATACCTGGCCCACCATGGCTCTCGTACTTCCGTGCTGACGGCACATTCAGCACTTGGCAGAAGTCCTCTTGGGGCAGACGCATTATCCAGCTGCGATCCGTGGCGTAGCGCCTATCGAAGCGTTCCACTGCCAGCGCCTTGACCTTATTCACTTGCATGATGAAACAATGGGGGACGGGAAGACCAAACTCTTTGGCGATCAGGGTACAGAGATACTCGTTCTCCACGCTTTGGGTGAGATCTATCGAATAGGAGTGGCTCTCAATTTTGCCAATGGGCAACTTGATAATGTGGGTGGTCGGGGTATCCGCGATTGGCAAACACCAGCGACCATCGAGATAAAGGAGTGCCGTCTTTTCTTGGGCACCTGCGATCGATATCCGGAAGTCCTCCTCTTCCCTGATCATACCAAGAGGGATCCCCGACTGGTAACCAGTCAGGATCCTTTCCAGCTCAACGTCAGAGAGAGGTTTGTACTCGATACTTCTGACGTCTGGCACTGGGCCGCCATGAGCCACCAGTTGCAATGCACCCACGCTGTCCGAACCAATGTAACTGAGTAAGTCAAAGGGCTGGGTAGAGTCAGCTTGATAGCGCGCCACCACCCGGTTTCTCACTTCCTGGCTATCCGGCAACAGGTTATCGAAGAAGTTATAAGCCTCATCGCCCCGATAGCACTGCTGGCGTAACGGCATTGAGAGCGAGATGGGGCGACTACCTGGCAGCTTCACCCAAGACTCATCGTACTGAAATTGGTGGGCACCGCTGGTTCTCTTGATAAAAGAACCCACCCGGTATCCGTTCATGTATACCGCCAGGCTGGCCATTACCACTCCTCTTTCCAGCCTGATGAAGGGCTATCCGGTGGGTCGGTACGGGGTTTGATATCGAGGGATAACTCCAGCGCGGCGAGGATCTTGAACAAGGTATCCAGCTTGGTTGACTCGGGATTAAGCTCAAAGCTGGAGACAGTGTCCTGCCGAATCCCAACTTTGTCGGCCACCTTACCTTGAGACAGCTTTTGCAAAAGCCTAGCATCTCTGAGATAGGCACTGAGTTGCTTGGCACTAGTAATTTTCATGATTCGGCATGCCCGGTTGCTGGCTTCATGATCTTACTTTACACGCTATAGAAGGTATATCAACATTTACACGCTATGGCGTGTAAAATTACCTTATGCCCTATAACGAATACCTACTCTGATTGAGGGAACAATTTAGAGAGTCCTTGCGTGGTGTATGATTACCGTCTCAATAGCTCGTAATTGCCCTCAAGAACTTGGCCCTCTTGTCTGTCACCTCACGGGGATCTGCTTCGAAGAGGTTATTTAGAGTAGGATGGTCTTTTGCAATCCCATGATATTCTTGGCTTGCAGCCCTAGGCTCAGTCCTCTCCCAACCATATACTGGTGATGACTCTATGTTCGTTCTGGCCTTGTTATACAAGACCACTCCAATTTCACGACAAACCCGCCTAATGGCGGTTTTGTCGTGCTAGATAGTGATATCAAGCGCGAATTCAACTTCGAAGTGCGACACTCGCCTATGCCGCCTGACGGTACTCTTCGAATACCTTGACAGGCTGCC
>NZ_JAPCJC010000026.1:0-63229 GCF_027707805.1 Aeromonas sp. QDB20
GGCAGCCTGTCAAGGTATTCGAAGAGTACCGTCAGGCGGCATAGGCGAGTGTCGCACTTCGAAGTTGAATTCGCGTATTACATTTAAAATAAAAGATGGAATGCTATTAGGTTGATTTTGTTAAAAAACAAATTATACATATACGCTAAATTGCATATGAATTGACGGCGTGTTCCTAGCCAAGTGTTAGATGCCGAATAGGTGGCCAGTTCATCAGATGTGCATGCTAAGGAGAATTACTAAATAATCTGTTCTATCTAATTACCTACACCATCATCAACATAAGGCACTGATTCGTGTGCACCTTTTTGGGATAGATTGCATGAGTTTATGTGTTAGGACATCATCTTTATGATTGATGCTGTAGAGGAGTAGCGTCCTTGCCAAGGAACGATCAACCATCCCAAGGTGACAATTTTTTACATTTTTCTCGTAAGCCTACACCCCCGGAGCAGATAAAATAGTGAATATAAATGTCTGATCGTAATTTACCACTCACCAAGTAATTTTATACGTATAGGTTATTATTAACACTAAATGCTATGCGAGTATTATTATACAAAGTAACCGTGCCCAAGATGATTATAAGTCATCTCATCACCATTAAGTTTTGCTCAGTGATAACGCCGATTCATCATGTTACATACTTTTGGATCTAACCTGAAAAATTCAAGATTTACTTGTTGTATAAAATCTAATACTGCACCTTCAATTTCATAGAAGTTATTTCTCGGCATTCTACTTATTTTTATCCCAAGCTTGTTAAATGTTTTTATCATCTTTCCTTGATGCTTCCTGTATTCAAAACAAACTCCGTCAGCAGATAGTGAAGACTCATTATTAGAATCATCAATATTGCTGTTTATTTCGTTAATTACAGAAATGTATTCTTGGGATACATTTATATTTCCTGCGGGAGAGTCAGGGAAAGCTAAATTATACCACTTAAATACATTTAAACTTCTACCTGATATCCTATCAAACTTTGATACCTCCATCTCCATGTAGCTTCTAAAGGTATTTTGGTGGGATAAATGGATATTTGTTTTTAATGCATCAAGGTTTGAAATGTATGTTTTTAGTGCGAAATAAACACCGGCTATAGCAAATATATATGAAAAAAATTGGACAACTGCATTTATAGTTGATGGTATTACAGCATACGCCGCCAGAAAATTATCTACACATTCAGCATCAAGGCAAAATGATTTGTTGTATAATCCTTTTACAAACAAAACATAAAGTATACATAATAAAAATATCGATAATACCGATGTAATCAGCATTTTCATTAATTTCTTAAAAAAAACGTTATCGCTAGAGGACTTCATTTAATCATTACACTCCGGCTTGATTTTTCTTAATCGAGACTTAAAGCGCGATGCTGACGCTTTGAATGTTCTATTCAATATTTTTAAGTCGTAATATGCTTTATGAAACAGTCTTCTATACCAATACTCTTCACTGTGATTTACATACCACTGCTCTAATTTATAAATAAATGAATCTAGCCTGGTTATGTCCATTCTTGATGGAAGGGGAAGAATATTAACCACTCGCTTCTTAAGAGGTAGGTACTGGGTGTGCCCTAATCTCTTTAACTTGTTTACCCTTCCTAGGCATCTATTAAAACTTTTTCTGTAGTCTAAACTCACACGGTAATCAGCATTGGTCGCCAGAGACTCTAGGTTCTTAACACTAGCTCTAATTCTAGATATTTCATCAGCTGGTAACCTTGGTTCTTTAAATGAAACTCTTAAGCCATGAATTAATATATCAGACGTTGACTCTCTTAACACTAAAGTTTTACTTTCATTAAGAGGTAAATTATTCTTGTTCAGCATTTCACGAACAATATCCAATGCGAAAGAAAAATCTTGATCAACGTTATAACTAGATATAGTTATATCATCAACTAGCCGAGTATAGACCAGCCTTTTTCTTCTGAGACGATTAACTGTAGATGGCTCATCTTGAAAAAGTACAGCACTAGCAATATAACTTGAAGTTAACGCTCCTTGAATTAACATTCCGTTGTGACAACAAATATTCACCAAGGCATTAGAAACTGCTCTTGGATACTTCAAAAGCTTGTTGAATACATTGAAAACTAATTCTGGCGTGATGTTGTCAAAAAAATTTCTAATATCGACTTTTAATACGGATTTACATCCGCAGTGGTTACTTACACATGCTACATAATCCTTCGATATAGATTTATTGTCATAAAAGTCATTTGGAACTGAGCCATAAATATAAGATGGCCAAATAATAGCGCCGCCATTTTGTTTTATTATTTCCCATTTTTCCCTGGCTGGACTTCTGAAGATTCTCCTGACAATTCTCCGTTGGATTTTTCTGACAAGCTTATGTGGTGAATATACATGTCTTGATGTCCCATCAGATTTAGGAATATGAAATTCTTTGTATCTTTCTTCGAGAGGTAGAGCATTAAATTCTATGTATTCTTGCTCTGTTATATCTAACGCAGACAGAAGGTTTTCCAGATTGCCAATGGATGATGGGTATCTTTTTCTAAAATTTAAAGTATTTTCCATAAATACCTTATAGATATACGCCTAGCCTGCCCATACAATAGGTTGCTCACCGATGAAGCCAATTAACTGGATTATGCTTGCTGCTTACCTTCATCGGGTTGCGGCTAGGCGTATCAAGAGCTACGCTCGTGAGCGTGGCGATGGGGTGGCCTTGCACAAGCGATACATCATTCACATGATGAACCGCGCTCACCACATTATCTGATGAGCATTAAGCAAACATTTTTAGTATCCAGTATTTTGGGATAGCGATACGCTACCGTGGCATTATGATCGCATGTATTTTTTGCTCAATCAATAACAACATAGGTGTAAGTGATAAATGACATATAAAAGAGATTTTTACTTTTACGTCTCCTAGTGAAGGGTTATGGAAAAAGAACTAGAGGCTTTAAAGGCGCATTGGCAGTGCAGACTATAAGCGGGTATAGAACACTCAAACAGTCAAAGTAAATCATTTAAAATCAATTGGTTAGCCGCGAAAAGCCTTTGGCTTTGATTTTTTCTGTATTATTAAGTGCTACATAACGGTTCAAGTCGGGCAGGGGCCACCAAATTTCCTAAAAAGGCCGCTCATCATGAGTGGCCTTTTTGCTTGCTGGCGTTTCGCCTCAAACTGGGTCAGGAGCCCTGATCCTGCTGGATGGGGGCCTGCTCGGGGGCGCTTGGGCGTCGCCGAGCGGGCAACATGCGCCTTACCAGATTGCTGCGCTGGCGCCAGGAGGTGAGCAGGATGGCCAGCAGGTGCAGCGCTATCATCCCCTGCAGGGCCCAGGTGCACCAGACGTGCCAGTCGTCAGCCCCCAGTTCGAACCCCATCTCGGTATTCTGGAACCAGCCGGTGCCGGCGGTGGCCAGGATCAGCAGCCAGAGCGTCCATACCGCCAGCTTGCCGCTGCCGTGGTGGCCGGGAGCCGGTGGCGTGCGCTCGCGCAGCTCCACCGCTTGCTGGCGAAAATCTTCCCGGCTTGGGATGAGGGCTCGCAACCGGGCATGACCCCTGGCAAACGAGAGCCCCCACGCCAGGCGCAGGCTGATCAGGGCGATGGCCAGGTAACCCAGCCGCTCGTGCCACTCCTCGCCCGCCTCGTTGAGCCAGAGGTTGCCGATACAGATGGCCGCCACACCCCAGTGGGTGAGGCGGACCAGACTATCCCAGTGGAAGGGATCAGCCTTTTTGCTTGGCATATTTGTGGTACTCCTTCTTCAGGTCGTTGACCTTGGCCAGGTGCTCGCGCGCCTTGGCTTCGTCACCCGCCTTGAGGGCTGCCAGGCTGGCATCCAGTTCGGTCTGCACTTCGTTCATGCCTTCCAGGAACTTCTCTTTCTTGGCGGCCGGCATGTTCTTCTGCTTGGCGATGTCGAACTGTGCCTTCATTTCGTTGATGTACTTCTCCATGGTGGCAGCATCCTCGGCCTTGACCGCCTGCTTGTAGTTGAAGCCGATCTTCTTCATCGGCTGCTCCAGCTCACCGGCCATGGCGGGCAGGGTCATCAGGCCAAACATCAGGGGCAGCAACAGGGGGCGAACAGTTTTCAACATGGGATTTCCTTATTTAGACGACATGCTTATCGATTCTATGTGGCTTCTTATGAACCCTTATCTGGATTCATCACAGGCATGATGCCATGACAGTACGTGAACTGTTTGTGAATATTGCTGTTTTTTGTCACAAAGGGTAACAGGGAGAGGGGAGATGCAAGGAGGATGTTGAGTCGATCGAACCATGCCATATGATCCATGCTGCCAGGCTGGCCGAGGGCAAGCTAAAGAGAGGGCCCTTGCGGGCCCTGTTCATTACTGCTGCTGTTCACGCTCGATGGCGCGCCAGCCGATGTCGTTGCGGTAGAAGACGCCGTCCCATTTGATGCGCCCGGCCAGCTGATAGGCCCGCTGCTGCGCCTCGGCGACCGTGTGGCCGAGGGCCGTGGCGCACAGTACGCGCCCCCCGGCGGTGACCACGGTGTCGCCTTCCATGCGGGAGCCGGCGTGGAATACCTTCTCGCCGCTCGCCTCTTCCACCGGTAGGCCGCTGATGGGCTTGCCCTGCTGGTAGTCGCCGGGATAACCGCCGGCGGCCAGCACCACGCCGATGGCGACGCGGGTGTCATAGATGGCCTCGACCTGATCCAGCTTGCCGGCACAGGCCGCCAGGCAGAGCTCCACCAGATCGGAGCGCATGCGCAGCATGATGGGCTGGGTCTCGGGATCGCCGAAGCGGCAGTTGAACTCGATCACCTTGGGATTGCCCTGGCCATCGATCATCAGACCGGCGTAGAGGAAGCCGGTGTAGACGTTGCCTTCGGCCGCCATGCCGCGCACCGTCGGCATGATCACCCGCTCCATCACCTTGCGATGCACCTCGTCGGTGACCACGGGGGCCGGGGAGTAAGCCCCCATGCCGCCGGTGTTGAGGCCGGTATCGCCATCGCCCACCCGCTTGTGATCCTGACTGGTGGCCATCGGCAGCACGTGCTCGCCGTCCACCATGACGATGAAGCTCGCCTCTTCCCCCTCGAGGAACTCCTCGATCACCACCCGGGCCCCGGCGTCACCAAAGGCGTTGCCGGAGAGCATGTCGCGTACCGCCTCTTCCGCCTCGCTCAGGGTCATGGCAACGATGACCCCCTTGCCGGCGGCCAGGCCGTCAGCCTTGATGACGATGGGCGCGCCCTTCTCGCGCAGGTAGGCCAGTGCCGGCTCCACCTCGGTGAAGTTCTGGTACTCGGCGGTCGGGATGGCGTGACGGGCCAGAAAGTCCTTGGCAAAGGCCTTGGAGCCTTCCAGCTGGGCGGCGGCGGCGGTCGGGCCGAAGATGGCCAGCCCCTCGGCGCGGAACGCATCGACCACCCCTTTCACCAGTGGTGCTTCCGGTCCGACGATGGTCAGACCGATGCGCTGCTCCTTGGCAAACGCCAGCAGGGCCGGGATGTCGGTCGCCGAGATGGCCACGTTCTCGATGCTTCCTTCGTGGGCGGTGCCGGCATTGCCGGGGGCGACGAAGACCCGGGTCACCAGAGGGGATTGCTTGGCCTTCCAGGCCAGGGCGTGTTCACGGCCGCCGTTGCCAATGATCAGTACTTTCATCGTATCGCTCGCTTCTATTCGTGGTCACGGGCGGGCCAGGGGCCTTCGCCGGTGAAAATAGCCAGGTGAAAAGAGACAACAAAAGGGCCGCCGCCAGCGGCCCTGATCCATCAGTGACGGAAGTGGCGCATGTTGGTGAACAGCATGCACATGCCGTGTTCGTCGGCGGCGTCGATCACCTCCTGATCGCGCATCGAGCCACCGGGCTGGATGACGCAGGAGATGCCGGCGGCGGCTGCGGCGTCGATGCCATCGCGGAACGGGAAGAAGGCGTCGGAGGCCATGACGGAGCCCGCCACGGTCAGCCCTTCATCCTCGGCCTTGATGCCGGCAATCTTGGCCGAGTAGACGCGGCTCATCTGGCCGGCGCCCACACCGATGGTCTGGCCGTCTTTGGCGTAGACGATGGCGTTGGATTTGACGAACTTGGCCACTTTCCAGCAGAACAGCAGGTCGTTCAGTTCGGCCTCGGTGGGCTGACGCTTGCTGACCACCTTCAAATCCCCGAGCGTCACCATGCCAAGGTCGCGCTCCTGCACCAGCAGGCCGCCGTTGACGCGCTTGAAGTCAAAGCCTTGTGCCGGCGCGGTCCATTGGCCACACTCGAGCAGCCGCACGTTCTGCTTGGCGGCGACCACGTCGCGGGCAGCCTGGCTGACGGTGGGGGCGATGATCACCTCGACGAACTGACGCTCGACGATGGCCTTGGCGGTGGCGCCATCCAGTTCACGGTTGAAGGCGATGATGCCACCAAAGGCGGAGGTGGGGTCGGTCTGCCAGGCACGCTCGTAGGCCGCCAGCAGGTCGCTGCCGATGGCGACGCCGCACGGGTTGGCGTGCTTGACGATGACGCAGGCCGGCTGGTCGAACTCTTTGACGCACTCCAGCGCCGCGTCGGTGTCGGCGATGTTGTTGTAGGAGAGGGCCTTGCCCTGCAGCTGGATGGCGCTTGCCACCGAGCCCGGTGCGGCCTGCTCCTCGGCATAGAAGGCGGCGGCCTGGTGGCTGTTCTCGCCGTAGCGCATGTCCTGCTTCTTGATGAACTGGCTGTTGAAGGTGCGCGGGAAGCGGGACTCCTCGTCACTTTCCTTGTTGTCACCGTAAGAGGGAACCAGGGTGCCGAAGTAGTTGGCGATCATGCCGTCGTAGGCGGCGGTGTGTTCGAAGGCGGCAATGGCCAGATCGAAGCGGGTGGCCAGTTTCAGGCTGTTGCCGTTGCCATCCATCTCGCGGATGACGCGGTCATAGTCGGCAGCCTTGACCACGATGGCCACATCTTTGTGGTTCTTGGCAGCGGAGCGAACCATGGTCGGCCCGCCGATGTCGATGTTCTCGACCGCATCGGCCAGGGTGCAATCGGGCTTGGCGACGGTGGCGGCGAAGGGATAGAGGTTGACCACGACCATGTCGATGGGGGAGATGTGGTGCTGAGCCATGATGGCGTCGTCTTGCTCGCGACGGCCGAGAATGCCGCCGTGGACCTTGGGATGCAGGGTCTTGACCCGGCCATCCATCATCTCGGGGAATCCGGTGTAGTCGGAGACCTCGGTCACCGGCAGACCCGCCTCGGCCAGCAGCTTGGCGGTACCACCGGTGGAGAGCAGGGCCACGCCGCGCTCGTTGAGTGCCTTGGCAAATTCCACGATGCCAGTCTTGTCAGACACACTCAGCAGTGCACGGCGAATGGGTCGAGCTTGTTCCATCACACTATCGTCCTCAGCATAACGGGGACCGTTCCATGGGAGGCGAGGCTCAACACAGAGAGTCCCCAAATAAATGGAAGTGGGGGATTTCGCAAACCGCTCTCGCCTGAAACCTGCCGCCAGGCAAAAGCGTTTTAGGAAATACCCGCTTGACGCGTCGCTCTCTTGTGGGCGCGTATTCTACACAAAAAATGTGACCCGTGGTGGATTTTTTAAAGTGACAAAGCCTTGTCTGGTGCGGTGTTAAACGTTTTCTGGTGGTTTTTTGTGAAACGTTTGTCTTTTCAGTGTTTTGATGGCAAAAGGGTGGCCGCCTCCTCTTTCCCGCTGCCGACTGGCAATCGCCGGGTAAAGGGGCGATAGTGGGGGCCGGTTGTAGCTGTGTGGCAAATTCAACGGGAGAAAAGGCATGTATCGGATCGGGGAGCTGGCCAAGGCGTGCGGGGTGAAGGCGGATACCCTGCGTTTTTACGAGAAGAATGGTCTCATCTCGCCAGGCATTCGCAACGAGTCCGGCTATCGCCTCTATGGCGAGCAGGACAAGCGGCGGCTGGAGTTCATCATCCGCGCCAAGTCGGTGGGGTTCTCGCTGGCCGACATCGGCGAACTGCTGGATCTCGATACCAACAAGGCCAAGGTCACCTGCCAGGAGGTGAAGGCGGTGGCCGACACCAAGCTCGAACAGGTGGAGCAGAAGATCGTCGAGCTGACCCGTTTTCGCGACAACCTGCGGGAGCTCTCCAACATCTGCTGCGGCGGCCCGCGCTCGGCGGAGCACTGCGCCATCCTCGAGACCCTGGAATCCGGCGCTCCCTCCCGCCACGAGCACCATGACCATGAGCACTGAGCTGCGCCGGCCCCGGGTATCCGCCTTTCTCGCCCTCTCCCTCGACGGCTTCATTGCCGGGGAGGGGGGCGATCTGGCCTGGCTTGAACCCTACAACGGCGACTCCCAGGAAGAGACCGGCTACGGCGCGCTGATGGCGAGTACTGATACCCTGCTGATGGGGCGCAACACCTATGACATTGTGAGCGCCTTTCCCGAATGGTTCTATGGTGACAAGCCGGTGGTGGTATTGACCCACAGACCCGCCGCTCTCCGTGAGCATGTCTCCTTTCGGCAGGGGGCGCTGGCGCAGGTGCTGGACGAGCTGTGGCAGGTGGGCAGCCGCCACCTCTATCTGGATGGCGGTGAGGTGGTTAGGCAGGGGCTGCAGGCCGCGCTGGTGGACGAGCTGATCCTGTTCTGGGTGCCGGTCACCCTGGGGCGTGGGGTGCCGCTCTTTGCAGGATCGCTGCCCGGCGCGCTGGTACCGGTGTCGAGCACCGTGCTGCCGAGCGGGCTGGTGCGGGTCGTTTATCAACCGGCCTGAGGATCCCGCCAGCACTCTTGCAGGCGGGCCGAGAGAGGCGCACAATCGGCGCGTTTTTCGCCGCCTGCCCCGATTCTGTGGGGGCAGGGGCGCTGGGCAAACACGACAATCCCATCAAGGAGCCGATATGGCTAAGAAGAAGGTGACCCGGGTCACCACCGAGCCCGCCTGCGAACATCTGCGCGGCATCATTCAGGACAACCACCTCAAGGCACTGGTGACCTCCCCCCTGTTCCAGGCCCGGGTCGAACCGAGCAAGAAGGGCAAGGGCAGTTATCAGCGCAAGGCCAAGCACGGCAAGCGGTGGGAGCCCGGCCAACAGCAGATGGTAAGCGTCTGCTGCTGAGCGGGTTCCTGCTTTGGCACCTGTCCACGATCTTGCTGCGAGGCCGTGATCAAGGCTCATGTGCTGCTCGCAATCCTCATGTGTACTTACACACTCCGGTTCCTGCGCTGCTCTTCACCTTGCTGACAGCCTCTCGCGACAGACCGTGAACAGTTCTTGGAACCAAAACAATCAGGGCGCCAATGGCGCCCTGATTGTTTTTCTATTCGCTGGTGCTGATTCACTCTCTTGCCGCAAGAGAGTGAACCCGTATTCACTCGTCCATAAAGAGTTCGAGCAGCACGTTGAGATAGCGATGGCCGAGGGGGGTGAGCTGCCAGCTGTCGCCGAGATCTTCGATCAACTCCTTGCTCTGGGCGATGGTCAGCATGGTTTCTACCCGCTCCAATTCAAGGCCGGTGTAGGCCTCGAACTCCGCCTTGGGGGCCGGTTCAAACAATCTGAACCGGTTCATGAAGTACTCGAGCGGCAGATCGTCCGCACTCACTTGCCACTGCTCGTCCAGATAGGGACGGCTCGGATCCAGATAGCCTTTCGGGTGCTTCACCTTGGCGGTGCGCAGGATCTGCTGGTTGGCGAGATCCGTCACCTTGCCGTGGGCGCCGCAGCCGATCCCCAGATAGTCGCCGAAGCGCCAGTAGTTGAGGTTGTGGCGGCACTGGTAGCCCGCCTTGGCATAGGCCGAGATCTCGTACTGCTGATAGCCCTTGGCGGTCAGCATGGCGTGGCCCTGCTCGTAGATCTCCCACAGGGTGTCATCTTCCGGCAGTTTGGGCGGCTTGGAGGCAAACGCCGTGTTCGGCTCTATGGTGAGCTGATACCAGGAGAGATGCGGCGGCGCACAGTCGATAGCCTGCTGCAGGTCGTAGAGTGCATCGTCCAGGCTCTGATCCGGCAGGCCGTGCATCAGATCCAGGTTGAAAGTAGGAAGCTTGATGGCGTGGGCCAGTTCGGCGGCCTTGCGCGCCTCCTCGGGGCCGTGGATGCGGCCGAGGCGGGTCAGCTTCTCCTGCTGGAAGCTCTGCACCCCGATGGAGATGCGGTTGATGCCTGCCCGCTGGAAGCCGGCGAACTTGTCCGCCTCCACCGTGCCCGGGTTGGCCTCCATGGTGATCTCGCAGTCCGCAGTGAGTTCGATGCGTGCGCGCACCCCGTCCAGCAGCACCTGCATGGCCTCCACGGAGAGCAGGCTCGGCGTGCCGCCACCGATGAAGATGGAGGAGAGGGGGCGCCCCTGGGCCCAGTGCAGGTCTTGCTCCAGATCCTCCAGCAGGGCGGCCACATACTCGAGGTGGGGCAGCTCCCCCTTCTGGGCGTGGGAGTTGAAGTCGCAGTAGGGGCACTTCTGGACACACCAGGGCACGTGGATATAGAGGGAGAGGGGCGGCAGTTGCAGCATGGGGTTTCCAGTATTCAACAATCAAAAGGGGTCGGGTTGCACTTGTCGTCGATGACAACGGGCCGGGGCGCCGCGAACGAAACGGGGGCCGACGGCCCCCATTGTAGATGACAACGCGGCGGGAGACAGTGCTTTAGTTGACCGCCGCCAGGGCCGCTTTGAGCTTGGCCAGGGCCTGGCCACGGTGGCTGAGCTGGTTCTTGAGCTCGGCCGGCATCTGGGCCGAGGTGCAGTCGTGATCGGGGACGAAGAACACGGGGTCGTAGCCGAAGCCGTGCTGACCGCGCGGCTCGTCGATGATCATCCCTTCCCAGCTCGCCTGGCAGATGACGGGGGTGGGATCGTCGGCGTGGCGCATGTAGACCAGCACGCACCAGAAGCGGGCGCTCTTGAGGTACTCGGGGGCCCCTTTCAGCTCGCCCAGCAGCTTGTCGATGTTCTCCTTGTCGCTGGCACCGGCGCCGGCAAAACGGGCGGAGTAGACGCCGGGGCGGCCGTGCAGCAGATCCACTTCCAGGCCGGAGTCGTCGGCAACCGCCGGCAGGCCGGTGACGCGGGCGGCGTGGCGGGCCTTGATGATGGCATTCTCGACGAAGGTGGTGCCGGTCTCGTCGGCATCGGAGACCGCAAACTCGCTCTGTGGGATCACCTGGATCTTCATATCGGCCAGCATGGCGGCCAATTCCTTCACCTTTTTCTGGTTCCCTGTTGCCAGGACAAGCTTGTTCATCGAGCACCTCCGCAAAAATAATCTGCGCATTCTATGCGGGGCTGGCGTCCAGGAAAAGCGCCAATTGCCTTGGATCACCCTCACCGGGGTCATGGCAAGATGTGAATAAAATGAATGTTTCCTGAATGGAATAACAGAAGTGATTAAATACCATTTCAATTCATTACTGTGAGTCAGTAGACTCGCGCCCCAATCCATTTCCCCATGCCACGAGGTGACTGATGCCATTGATTCTTCTGCTTGTACTCCTAGTGCTGTTCAGTCCGCTGGCCATCGACATCTACCTGCCCGCCATTCCGCAGATGGCCGAGCAGCTGGGCGCCGAGGTGACCCTGATGCAGGGCACCATTACCTGGTTCCTGTTCAGCATGGGACTGGGGCAACTGTTGGTGGGGCCGCTGGCCGACCGCTACGGGCGCAAGCCCATCGCCCTCGGCGGTGTGCTGCTCTACGGTCTGAGCGCCCTGGGTGCCGGCTTTGCCGCGAGCCTCGGCGAGCTGATGCTGGCGCGGGTGCTGCAGGGCCTCGGCGCCTGTGCCACCTCGGTGGCCGCCTTCTCGGTGGTACGTGACAGCTACGGCCCCAAGAAGAGCGGTCAGATGATCTCCTACCTGAACGGTGCCATCTGTTTCATTCCGGCGTTGGCCCCCTTGCTCGGTGGCTGGCTCACCGCCAAGGCGGGCTGGTCGGCCAACTTCTGGTTCATGGCCGGTTATGCGGCCATCGTCGGCAGCTGGCTGCTGTGGCGGATGCCGGAGACCCGACCGGAAGAGACCCGCAGCGGCGGCCCGCTCATCAGCTGGTCGCGCTACAGCCCGGTGCTGCGCTCCCCGAGCTTCCTGTTCAACGCGACGCTGTGCATGCTGGCGATGGCGGTGATCCTGGCTTATGTCACCGCGGCGCCGGTGCAACTGATGGTGCGGCTGGGGCTGGACATGAGCGGCTTCAGCTACTGGTTTGCGGCCAACGCAGCGCTCAACATCCTGGCCTGCTTCCTGGCGCCCCGTTTCATCGCCAGAGTGGGGCCAAGACGCACCCTGCGCATCGGTCTGCTGGTGCTGCTGCTCTCCGCCATCTCCCTGAGCCTGTCGATGCACATCGATCATCCGCTGGCCATGATGGGCCCGGTGTTCCTCTCCAGCATCGGCTTTGCCATGATCCTGGGTTCTGCCGCCGGCATGGCGCTGGCACCATTCGGTCACTGCGCCGGTACCGCCGCCGCCCTGCTCGGCCTGTTCCAGATGAGCGGCTCCGGTGCGCTGGTGGGCTTCATCGGCGCGCTGATGCACGACCCGCTGAACCAGCTGGCACTGCACATGTGGCTGTTGCTGCCCCCGCTGCTGGTGCTGATGACCCGCCAGGGCCGGCGCTTGTGTTTGCAATAAATCCTGTGCTCTGATGGGCACACTCAGGGGGCCTTGGGCCCCCTTCTCTTTTGGCAGGCCAAAGGTTTGCCTGCATCTCATGACACAGCTACCCGTGGAGAAAACCGGATGAGCCACACAATCAATGCCGCCCTGGTGGGTTACGGCTTTGCAGGCCAAACCTTTCACGCCCCGTTTCTGACCAGCACGCCCGGGCTCTCCCTCGGCTGGGTGGTGAGCCGCGATGCCGCCAAGGTGCAGAGCGATCTGCCCGACTGCCGGGTCGGTTCGCTGGCCGAGGTGCTGACGGACCCCTCGGTCGACCTGGTGGTGATCGCCACTCCCAACGACACCCATGCCCCCATCGCCCGCGAGGCGCTGCTGGCCGGCAAGCACGTAGTGATCGACAAGCCGTTCGCCCTGGATCTGGTCGAGGCGAAGGCGCTGGTCGAGCTGGCGGAGAAGCAGCAGCGACTGCTCAGCATCTTCCACAACCGGCGCTGGGACGGGGACTTTCTCACCGTACGCCGCCTGCTGGCTGAGGGGGCGCTCGGCCAGGTTGCCCAGTTCGAATCCCACTTTGATCGCTATCGTCCCGAGGTGCGTCAGCGCTGGCGCGAGGCGGGTGGCCCGGGCTCCGGCCTCTGGTTTGATCTCGGCCCCCATATCCTCGATCAGTCGCTGCAGCTGTTCGGTCAGCCGGACTGGCTGCAGGCGGATCTGGCCCAGCAGCGCCCCGGCGCCCTGGCGGATGACTACTTCCATGTGGTGCTGGGCTATGGCGAGATGCGGGTCGTGCTGCACGGCAGCTGCCTGGTGTCGGCCACCATGCCGCGTTTCGTCATCCACGGCAGCGAGGGGTCCTTCATCAAGTTCGGCATGGATGTGCAGGAGGAGCAGCTCAAGCTCGGCATGCGGCCGCCGGCGGCAGACTGGGGCGTGGACAACGAACCCGGCCAGCTCAGCCGGATCCGCGATGGTCAGCTGCAGCAGCAGAGCGTGGCCGGCGAGGCGGGGGATTACGGCGCCTACTATCGCGGCGTCTGCGCCGCCATCCGTGGGGAAGGCGACAACCCGGTGCCGGCCGGCGAGGCGCTGGCGGTGATGGCGCTGCTGGACCTGGCCCGCGACAGCGCCCGCGAGGGTAAGCGGCTGGCTTGTCAGATCCTGTCTGACTGAGGCGGGGTCCGCGCGTGATGGCCGGCACCATGCAATAGCCGTTTATTGCCAGCCATCACGGGGCCTGTGGCGTTCTATTGTACAAAACTGCGCCATTTACAGTGTTTTGTATTAATGTTTGTCGTTGTAGTAGTTCTTTTCATCCAGCCAACGAGAAAATATCATTGTGATACTCGTTTTCATTGGGCGCGTATGGGGATATATTTCGCGCGCCTCTTGGCTCCCGGCATATGGGTTTTTCACCGGGTGAAAGGACGCACTGTGATGGTTGTACCAACCATCTCTCCATATTTTTCTGAGGGTATGCACATGAACAAAGTACTGGTAGCCGGTATCCTGGGTCTGATGTTGACCGCTTGTGGTCAGAAAGAAGAAGCCGCCGCTCCGGCCGCTACTCCGGCCGCCGACGTTGCTGCAACTGTTGAGAAAGCTGCTAGCGAAGCCACCTCTACCGTAGAGAAGGCTGCTTCCGAAGCGACTGCAACCGTTGAGAAGGCTGCCGCTGACGTAGCCACCAAGGCAGAAGCCGCAGTGAGCGATGCCAAGGCCAACTAAGCCTGCACCTCATCTGAAGAACGGGCCCGAAGGTAACTTCGGGCCCGTTTTTTATGTCCGCTCGGGCCAGCTCCCCGCCTTGTGCTGGACACTCGCCGGCTAGCACGCCGGATTGAGGCGGGAGGTGAGGATGTGATCCTCCCAGCGGCCGTTGATCATCAGGTACTCTTTGGCGTACCCCTCCCGCTCGAAGCCGAGCCGCTCGAGCAGGGCGCCGCTGCGCTGATTGGCCGGCATGTAGCTGGCCATGATGCGGTGCAGGCCGTGCTCCCGGAACAGATAGTCGATGCCGGCCCCGACGATTTCCTGCATCAGCCCCTGTCCCTGGTGGGCCTGATCGATGGCGTAGCCCAGGTGGCAGGCCTTGAAGGCACCCATCAGGATATTGGTGAAGTTGCAGGTGGCGATCACCTGCTCGCCGTCCGGCTCGAGCGCCACCAGGTGCACCCCGCTGCCGTTGAAGAACTGGCCGTAGCTGTCGCGCAGCCGGCCGTGCCAGTGGCTCAGGGTATAGAAGCTCTCGTCCCGGCTGGGCTCCCAGGGGGTGAGGTGAGCGCGGTTGCGCAGATAGAAATCCAGCATCAGATCGGCCCGTTCGGGGGGCAGTACGGTGAGCCGGCTGCGGGCCGTGCACAGGTGTGGCAGTGCCATCAGTGATCCCTCTGTCCAAGCCACTCGTCGCGCAGCAGGCTGTAGTGAACGTGATCCACGATGCGGTCGGCCAGCCGCTCGGCACGGCGGGTGATCCCCTCCTGCTGCATGCCGAGGCGCTCGCAGACGGCCCGGCTGGGCTCGTTGTCGGTGGCGGCGCTGATCTCCACCTTCTCCATCCCCATCTCCTCGAAGGCGTGATGGATCAGGGCCTGGCAGGCGCGGGTGATGATGCCGTTGCCCTGCCAGCGTTCGGCCAGCCAGTAGCCGATGCTGACCTTGGCCAGCGCCTTGTCGATCTGGTTGTAACCGATGACGCCGACCACCTCCCCCTGATACTCGATGGCGGTGGTCAGCCCCTCGCCGCGGGCAAACTTCTCGATGGCGTGGCGGATGAAGGTGGCGCTGTCGGCGGGTTGCTGAATGTAGGGGGGCCAGGGCAGCCACTGGGTCAGGTAGTCGCGATTCTCCCGACAGAGGGCAAAGAGTTCGCTGGCCATGTCGGGCTGCAGGAACAGCAGCGCCAGCTCGTCATCCAGTTGCCATGAAAACATCCGCACCTCCCGTTGCAGCAGGGGCCCGCAATGGGCCGTAGAACCGCCAATGTAGCCAATCAACCCATTGTTAGCCAAGGACTTTCAGCCGTTATCAAGGCTGCGCTATCCCCATATGGAGGGGCGGCTCCGACCGTCATTGGGGCGCCTTGTCATTGTTCGGCCTTTCCTGGTGTTATTCGCCATTTTTTCGGCTCTTTACGCTACCAAAAACAGGCAACAGCAGATTCTGCTATGGATTCATGCTGGGCTGTCACATATGACAGGCAGCAATTCCGATCGCGCCAACTAGTGTAGGAGCGCTGGGCAACGGACCCGGCGTGTAATCTTCATCGACTTAAGGAAAAGACGGATGAACAAAGTCTATTTGGCCGTTGTATTGGCCTGCTGGGGAAGCGCAGCCTTGGCTGCAGAACAGGTTGACGTACATCAGGTTGCCGGCATTCAGGGAGCACCGAGCGGTGCCGCCGGCGTCAGCGCGCTGGCCGGGGATGGCGAGTTCCGCCAGGTGCGGGCAGTCAAGCTGCCAAACGGCCAGCAGCGGGTGCGCTATGAGCAGACCTGGCACGGTATCCCGGTCTGGGGTCAGGTGCTGGTGGCCGAGCAGTCCCTCGGTGGCCAGATCAGCCAGGTCTCCGGCCAGATCCTGCGCCAGATCGATGCCGATCTGGCCAGCCCGACCGCGGCCCTGTCGCCGGCCGATGCCGCCAGCAAGGCGCGGGCCGGGGCCAAGGGCAGCAACGAGCGGGTCAAGCTGTTCGTGATGCAGGATGACGCGGGTCAGGCCAAGCTGGTCTATCTGGTCTATCTGGTCTCCTGGCTGGCGGCGAGCGAAGAGCCGAGCCGTCCCTTCGTGATGATCGATGCCCAGACCGGTAACGAGCTCAAGCGCTGGGAGGGGATCAACCACAAGGATGCCACCGGCCCGGGCGGCAACATCAAGACCGGCAAATATTTCTACGGCTCCGATTTCGGCCCGCTGCAGGTGGATGACAACTGCCGCATGACCAGTGCCAACGTTGACACCCTCAACATGAATCACGCCACCACGGGCGGCACCATCCACCAGTTCACCTGCCCGGAGAACACGGTCAAGGAGATCAACGGTGCCTACTCGCCGCTCAACGATGCCCACTACTTCGGCAACGTGGTGTTCGACATGTACCGCAACTGGTACAACACGGCGCCGCTGACCTTCAAGCTGAAGATGCGGGTGCACTACAGCCGCAACTACGAGAACGCCTTCTGGGACGGCAGCCAGATGACCTTCGGTGATGGCGCCACCACCTTCTATCCGCTGGTGAGCCTGGACGTGGCAGCCCACGAGGTGAGCCATGGCTTTACCGAGCAGAACTCCGGGCTGGTCTACTCCGGTCAGTCGGGCGGCATCAACGAGGCCTTCTCCGACATGGCGGGGGAAGCGGCCGAGAACTACATGAAGGGCAGCAACGACTGGCTGGTGGGTGCCCAGATCTTCAAGGGCAACGGCTCCCTGCGCTACTTCGAGGATCCGACCCGGGACGGCAGCTCCATCGGCCATGCCAGCGACTACTATGACGGCATCGACGTGCACCACAGCTCGGGTGTCTACAACCGCGCCTTCTACCTGCTGGCCAATACCAGCGGCTGGAATACCCGCAAGGCCTTCGAAGTGTTCGTGCTGGCCAACCGTCTCTACTGGGGCGCCAACACCACCTTCGATCAGGGCGCTTGTGGCGTGACCAAGGCGGCGACCGATCTCGGTTACAGCGTGACTGACGTGGCGGCCGCCTTTACCACGGTCGGGGTCAATGCCACCTGTGGCGGTACCACTCCACCCACTGGCAGCGTGCTGCAAAACGGGGTACCGGTGACCGGTCTCTCCGCTGCCAAGGGTGGCAAGCTGAACTTCACCATCGACGTGCCGGCCGGCAAGAGCCAACTGGTGATCGCCAGCAGCGGCGGTACCGGCGATGCGGACCTCTATGTGAAGTTCGGCAGCGTGCCGACCAGCAGCAGCTATGACTGCCGTCCGTACAAGAGCGGCAACGCCGAGACCTGCACCCTGAACTCGCCCAAGGCGGGGACCTGGAACGTGCAGCTGAGCGCCTTCAGCGCCTTCTCCGGGGTGACCCTCAAGGCCAGCTACTGATCACCAGTGGCCGTTGACAACAGTGAAGCGCCGGACTTGTCCGGCGCTTTTTTTATGCGGGTTTGCCCGCCCAGCGGGCGGCCAGGGTACGGGCTGCCTCCAGCACCCGCTCCTTGGCGGGGTTGGGGCGCTTGCCGCTGCGCCAGGCCATCATCACGTCCCAGTGATCCGGTGGCAGATCCACCACGTCCAGCTGCACCAGTCGGCCAAATTCCAGATCCCGGGCGATGGCGAGGGCCGGCATCAGGGTGATGAAGCCGTGTTCCAGCGCCAGCTCCCGCGCCGCGCTGGCGGGCTGGATGGCGTGCAGCGGGCTCGCCACCTGGCGCAGCAGACGCAACTGCAGGATCAGCTCGTCGCAGCCAGTGCCCCACTGCTGGGGCGCCAGCCGCTCGTTGGCGATGTCCTGCAGGGTCAACCCCTGTCGCCCGGCCAGCGGATGGGTGGCGCAGGCCACCGCTATGATGGGGGAGCGATAGAGCAGCTCGAGCTGGATGCCGGCGATGGCGGGGCACTTTAGGATGAAGCCGACGTCGGTCTCGCCGGTCAACAGCTCCTGCATGATGATGCCGGAGTGATCCGTGTTGCAGCGGATCTCGAAGGTCTCGTCGACCAGTGCCAGCAACAGGGGGCCGAACACCACTGTCGTCAGGGAGGGCAGGCAGGCGAGCCGGATGCGCGGCAGGGCCGGTGCCCCCTGCATGGCCAGCCGGCCCCCTTCCAGCGCGCTGAGGGCCGCGCTCGCCGAGGGCAGAAACTGCTCGCAGGCAGGGGTGGGGGTGGCGCCGCGCCGGTGGCGGCGAAACAGGGGCTGGCCCAGATCCTGCTCCAGCACGGCGATCCGCTGGCTCACCATGGGTTGCGACCAGCCGCGCACGGCCGCCGCCTTGCTGAAGCTGCCGCGATTGACCACATCCAGCAGCAACTGCAGATCGTCGAGGGTCATAGCCATAAGATAATCCAATATGAAATATAGCCAGTTGTCGGCTACCACTATATCTGGCGTCCTTCCAGAATAGCAGTATCAATCGTTGTGCTTTGGCATATTGCCACACCGGCTCAGGGGCTTGCAGCACCTTGAGTCCGTTTGGTGACGGCGTCATTCGGGCGACGAGCAGTAATCGATATGAATGTCATCAGAGCAGCAGGGGACGGGTAGTCATGGTGGATCGGGCGAGGCGGTTGGGGCGGTGGTTTTTGGCGTTGGATTCCCTCTTGGTGATCCTGGGGTTCTTCGTGGTGATGCCCATGATCAGCCTGCGCTTCGTGGATCAGCTCGGCTGGGCGGCCGGGGTGGTCGGCCTGGCGCTGGGGTTGCGCCAGCTGACCCAGCAGGGGTTGGGCATTCTGGGGGGCTCGCTGGCGGACAAGTTCGGGGCGCGCCCGCTCATCGTGGGCGGCATGCTGCTGCGGGCGGCGGGTTTTGCCAGCCTGGCCTATGCCCAGAGCGGGCTGGAGCTGATCCTCTCCTGCATTATCTCGGGGCTCGGCGGCTGCCTGTTCGACCCGCCCCGGGCGGCGCTGGTGATCAAGTTCACCCGGCCGCGGGAGCGGGGTCGCTACATCTCCTTGTTGATGATGCTGGAAAGCGCCGGCGCCGTGGTGGGGGCCTTGCTAGGCAGCTGGCTGCTCAACTTCGATTTCGAATACGTCTGTCTGCTGGGGGCCGGCCTGTTTGTCTGCGCCGCCCTGTGCAACCTGCTGATCCTGCCCCCCTACAAGCTCTCGGTGCGGCCGACCCCGATCCGCGCCGGTCTCGGCCAGGTGCTGGCCGACAAGGCATTCTGCCGGCTAGTACTGATCCTGAGCGGCTACTACGCGCTCTGGGTGCAGGTGATGCTGATCTTCCCCATCTTGGTCAAGCAGATGGCGGGCAGTACCACGGCGGTGGGCTGGATGTATACCCTGGAAACCGCCATCTCGCTGGCGCTGCTCTATCCGCTGGCGCGCTATGGCGAGCGGCGCTTCAAGCTGGAGAGCCGACTGATGGCCGGGGTACTGCTGATGACCACCGGCATCGGGCTGGTGGCCTTTGCCAACACCCTGCCAGCCGTGTTCATGCTGCTGGCCTGCTTCTATCTGGGGATCGTCATCGCCGAGCCGGCGCGGGAGACCCTGATGACCAAGCTGGCGCAGCCGGGGGCGCGCGGCAGCTACATGGGCTTCAGCCGGCTAGGGCTGGCGCTGGGAGGCATGACGGGTTACGTGGGGGGCGGCGCCCTGCATGACTACGCCATGGCTCAGGGGCAGCCCTGGTTGCCCTGGCTGGTGCTGGGCACAGTGGGCGTGACCACCTTGCTGCTGCTGGCCAACTGCTTTCATCGCGAGTCGAGTCTGGCGCGGGTCAATGTCTGAACGGGCATAAAAAAACCGGCCGCAAGCGGCCGGTAAAAAATACAGTAGGCTACAGGAAGACTTAGAAGTTGTACTGCAGGGCCACGGCGACCACGTCGTCGGTGTTCTTGCCCAGCGAGTTGGTGTGGGTGCCGTTGACGTTGTCCAGCAGGTTGATCTTGTAGTCAACGTAGGCGTTGAAGTTGTCGGTGAAGTTGTACCAGGCACCGATGGAGACGTATTCGGTGGCGGTATCATCGATGCCGCGTGCATCGTCTTTCACGTCGGTGCGCAGGTAGGCCACGGACGGCTTGAACTTGCCGAAGGCATACTGGGCCACGGCTTCGTAGCCATCCATCTTCTCGGCGTAACCGTTGAAGGTGCTGACGTACATGTGGTCTTCACCGTGGGAGTAGGTGGCAGCCAGGTAGAGGTCGCCGACGGCGTACTTGGCGCCCACGCCGTACAGTTTGGCGTCGCTGTCGCCACCGAAGGAGGCGTTGGCAGCCTGCTCGTCGGTCTTGCCGGCCTGGTTGTAGGCGGCACCCAGGCTCAGGCCCATGTCGAAGTCATAGTTGGCGGACACGGCGAAGCCTTCGGCGGAACCCTTCGGATTCCAGGTTGTGTTGTTGGTGCCAGTCAGGTTGGAGCGATCGGCGTTCTGCGGATCGTTGTTGCCGGTGAACTGGGCACCCAGGGTCAGGCCCTGATAGGTGTAGATGTACTGAGCCAGGCCGTTGGTACGACCGGTGCCGAACACTTCGGTGTCCTTGCCCAGGCCGTCACCGCCCCACTCGGGCAGCACGTCGGTGTAGTTGTTCACGGCTTTGGTGAACAGGCCGTCCTGACGACCGTAGCTGAAGGCACCGAAGCGATCGTGCTTGATGCCGGCGTAGGCATAACGCAGCTCGTCATTGTCGGAACCGGAGGTCGGCAGGTTGTACTCGGCAAAGCCGAAGGCCTGCATTTCCGGAGCAATCTTGGTTTCGCCGGCGATGTGCAGACGCAGGTAGCTGGCGTCGCCTTCAGAACCGTTGTCATCAGTGCCGTAGTACATGCCCTGGGCGCGACCACCGATGTCGAGCTTGGTGTCGTTCTGGTTGTAAACGGTCGCGGCTTGCGCACCACCGGCCAGCAGCAGGCTGGAGATGGCCATGGTCAATGCTGTTTTTTTCATTGTTCGTTCCTCTGGTGTAAACACTGTCGGACCTGTGCTCGGCCCTGTTGATCGGTTTCTGTTCCGATAGCCCAGAGTAGCCCTGTGAACCTTGATAGAAACTGAAGCGGACAAGGATTAATTAATGGTTTGACCAGAAAGGCAGGCATAAAAAACGGCCCAGAGAGGGCCGTTTGAACATTTGTGGAATTAAATGCTGTTTAGAGCATCATGCCACCGAAGAAGAAGCCGAGCGCTACGGCGATGGCGATGGTGGCCACACCCGGTACGAAGAAGGGGTGGTTGAACACGGCCTTGCCGATGCGGGTAGAGCCGGTGTCGTCCATCTCGACTGCGGCCAGCAGGGTCGGGTAGGTGGGCAGCACGAACAGGGCGCTCACGGCGGCGAAGGAGGCGATGGCGGTCAGCGGGCTGACACCCAGTGCCAAGGCGGCCGGCATCAGGGCCTTGGTGGTGGCGCCTTGTGAGTAGAGCAGCATGGCGGCGAAGAACAGCACCACGGCCAGCAGCCAGGAGTACTGGTTCAGCAGGTCGCCGGCGATGAGCTGGATGGTATCCATGTTGCCCTTCACGAAGACGTTGCCGAGCCAGGCCACACCCAGTACGCAGATACAGGCGGACATACCGGACTTGAAGGTGGGCATGTTGGTGACCTGGGTCACGTCCAGTTTGCACACCAGAGTCATGATGGTGGCCGCGGCCAGCATGATGCCCATGATGGCGCCGTCACGGGGGATCGGCGGGTTGGTGATGAGGCCCACTTTACCGGAGATGGCGGTGGCATAGGCCATCACGGCCACGATGGCGGCGATGAAGATCCAGACCGACAGCTTGGCGTAGGGTTTGATCTCGAGCTGGGTGGTACCACGCAGCTTGATCTGCCCCTTGGCCTTGCGCTCCAGGTAGACTTCGTCCTGGTCCAGCGGCTTGCCCAGCATGTTGGCGACGAAGGCACCGAGGATGCAGGCGATGAAGGTGGAGGGGATGCAGATGGCCAGCAGGGTCAGGTAGTCAACACCGAACGGCTCCAGCATGCCGGAGAAGGCGACCACGGCTGCGGAGATGGGCGAGGCGGTGATGGCGATCTGGGAGGCGACGACCGCGATGGAGAGCGGACGGGACGGGCGGATGCCCTGCTCCTTGGCCACTTCGGCGATCACCGGCAGGGTGGAGAAGGCGGTGTGACCGGTACCGGCCAGCATGGTCATCAGGTAGGTGACCACAGGGGCGGCGAAGGTGATGTATTTGGGGTTCTTGCGCAGGGCTTTTTCGGCCAGGTGCACCAGGTAGTCCATCCCGCCGGCCAGCTGCATGCAGGCGATGGCGCAGATGACGGACGCGATGATCATGATCACGTCCCAGGGGATGTAGGTGACCAGCTGATCGCTCGGGATCTGCACCCCGAGGCCCCAGGTCAGCACCAGTACCCCCAAACCACCGGCAAAGCCGATGCCGATGCTGCCTATCCGGGCCCCCAGATAGATAGCGGCGAGCACGACGAGCAACTCGATTCCAATCATAGTGAACACTCCATTTTCCAGTTTTTTTAGGTTTTATTTGGCAGAAAAGCCAATTCCCGATGGGGCTGGGCAAGACCTATCGGGAACTGACTCTATGGGCCGGGATGATCCCGGCCCATTTGCTCGCTTATACAGTAGCTTCGCGGGTGTAACGCTTGGCTTTGTATTGCGGGTTCATCAGGTTCTCGATGGAGAGGATTTCGTCCAGCTGTTCGGCGGTCAGCAGGCCGCGTTCCAGCACGACTTCACGGACGTTCTTGCCGGTCTGTGCACAGATCTTGCCGACGATGTCGCCCTCGTGGTGGCCGATGAAGGGGTTCAGGTAGGTCACGATACCGATGGAGTTCAGCACATGGTTCATGCAGATTTCCGGGTTGGCGGTGATGCCTTCCACGCACTTCTCGCGCAGGGAGATGCAGGCCTTTTCCATCAGGCTCAGGGATTCGAACATCGCCTGACCGATCACCGGCTCCATGACGTTCAGCTGCAGCTGACCGGCTTCGGCGGCGAAGGTGATGGTGACGTCGTTGCCGAAGACCTTGAAGCAGGACTGGTTGACCACTTCCGGAATGACCGGGTTGACCTTGGCCGGCATGATGGAGGAGCCAGCCTGCATTTCCGGCAGGTTGATCTCTTTGAGTGCGGTGCGCGGGCCGGAGGAGAGCAGACGCAGGTCGTTACAGATCTTGGAGAGCTTCATCGCCATGCGCTTGATGGCGCCGTGCAGCATCACGTAGGCACCGCAGTCGGAGGTCGCTTCGATCAGATCTTCAGCAGGCACATAGGCGCGACCGGTGATCTCGGCCAGGCGCTTGATGGCCAGGGCGGAGTACTCGGGCGGGGTGTTGAGGCCGGTACCGATGGCGGTGGCGCCCAGGTTCACTTCCAGCAGCAGCTCCTGGCAACGCTTGATGGACTTGATCTCTTCGCGCAGGGTGACGGCGAAGGCGTGGAACTCCTGACCCAGGGTCATGGGCACCGCGTCCTGCAGCTGGGTACGACCCATCTTCAGGATGTTCTTGAACTCGGCAGCCTTGGCATCGAAGGCGGCGATCAGCGCTTCCAGGGCAAACAGGGTGGTGTCGGTGCTGTTCACCACGGCGACGCGGAAACCGGTGGGGTAGGCGTCGTTGGTGGACTGGCACTTGTTGACATGGTCATTGGGGTTGATGACGTCGTAGCGGCCTTTTTCCAGACCCATCAGCTCGAGGGCGATGTTGGCCAGTACTTCGTTGGTGTTCATGTTGACGGAGGTGCCGGCACCGCCCTGGTAAACGTCGACCGGAAACTGGTCGAAGCATTTGCCGGTGTTCAGCATCAGGTCGCAGGCTTCCACGATCTTGTCTGCAATTTCAGGACGGATGGTGCCCAGCTCGCCGTTTGCCAGCGCGGCGGCCTTTTTGGTCAGCACCATGCCGCGGACGAATTCCGGAACGTCAGAAATCTTCTGAGAGCTGATCTTGAAGTTCTCGACGGCGCGCAGGGTGTGTACGCCGTAGTACATGTCGTTGGAAACTTCTTTGGTGCCCAGCAGGTCTTCTTCAATGCGGACGTTCTTGATGTCGCTCATTGTAATGCCTCAGAAATCAGATAAATGGAAACGATCCTCACCGAGTGGTCGCGAGTTCCTTACGCACGGTTCATCCTGAAGCACCACACATCGAGTGGGGCGGTTGGAGGCCTTTTTTGCCTCCTTCATTACTGACGTCGATATTACCCCAATTGAGGTATCTGATATTAGACCTGGATCACTAAATTTGAGACAACCTCAAATAACTTGTGGTCATTAAACAGATATTGCAATCGACCGATTAACTTTGACAGAACAATGACTTCAATCACAGTCCGGCAAGCCGGTTTTTCTGCGGATCCGGCGCTGCGTCACCCTCCGCACTTGAAAAGTGCGCGCTGACCCCCATTTTAATCAGCAGGAACCGATATCATGGCGGGTTGGCAGCGGCATCGACGGCTGTCTGGTCTCGCCGGCGGTTCATTCACATTCACCCGCACTGAGGTTGTTATGGGCAAGTTGTTTCTATTGTTGGTCGGTCTGGTGGTGCTCGAGCTCACCGTGATGATCGAGGTGGGCTCCGTGATCGGCGCCTTGCCGACCGTCGGCCTGCTCATTCTGACGGCGGTGCTGGGCTCCTCTCTGGTGCGCAGCGAAGGGATCAAGACCCTGTTCAATGCGCAGCAGAAGATGCAGCAGGGGGAGATGCCGGGACGTGAGGTGATGGGGGGCATGATGCTGGCGCTGGCCGGTCTGTTGCTGATCATCCCGGGCTTCGTGACCGATTTCTTCGGCATCCTGCTGCTGCAACCCTGGCTGCGCAACAAGCTGGCTGACAAGCTGATCGGCAGCAACCAGTTCAGAATGCAGATGGGCGGTTTTCAGGGCCGTCAGCAGCCGTTCGACGAGGTGCCTGGCAGTGACCAGCCGGGTCAATCCCCGCGCGCCGGTACCACCATCGAAGGGGAGTTCGAGCGCAAGGAGTAAGCGCTGCGCTCAATCCCGGGCCATCAGGGCTTGCCCTGATGG
This sequence comes from Aeromonas sp. QDB20, assembly GCF_027707805.1. NCBI lineage: Bacteria > Pseudomonadati > Pseudomonadota > Gammaproteobacteria > Aeromonadales > Aeromonadaceae > Aeromonas > Aeromonas sp. QDB20. Next base: position 25,202 of record NZ_JAPCJC010000026.1, read on the forward strand.
CACAACTGCTCGAAGCGGTGGCGGGCATACCACCAGGCCAGAGTGCCCGCCGCCAGGTTCGCCAGCAGGATCCCCAGATAAATCCCCTGTTCTCCCCCCAGTTTTGCCCCCAGCCAGGCTCCTGGCAGCAAGAAGACAAACAATCGCAAGCCGTTGAACAGAAAAGAGATGCTGGATGCCCTCACGCCATTCAAGGCGGATGCCAGCAGCATCACCATGCCCTGAAAGCCATAACCGATGGGTACCAGGTGCAGATAGAGCACGATGAGGCGCACCACCTGCGGGTGATCGCTGAACAGATCGGCGATGAAGGGGGCCAGCAGCCAGGTCAGCGCGTAGACCGCCAGCTGGAACAGCAGGGCGAAGCGCATGCAGAGCTGCAGCGCCGCCTTGGCGCGGGCCGGGTTGCCGGCGCCGCAGTTCTGCGAGATGAAGGGAGCCAGCACCGAGGAGAGCGCCATCATCACGATGAGCAGCAGGGCCTCGACTCTCGAGGCGGCGCCGTAGGCGGCCACTACTTCGGTGCCCAGTCCGGCGAAGATGGTCATCAGCACCGCATTGGCCAGCGGGTTGAGCATGTTGGTGAAGGAGGCAGGCACGGCCACGTGCAGCAGGGCGCGCCAGTGGGCCAGCAGCTGCGGGCGCGGGGAGAGGCGCCAGCGCAGCAGGCCCTCGCGGTGGCGCAATATATAGAGGCTGACCAGCATGGCCATCAGCCAGGAGAGGGAGGTGGCGATGGCGGCGCCGCGGATCCCCCACTCGGGAAAGGGGCCTATGCCGAAGATGAGCAGGGGATCCAGCACGCCGTTGACCAGCCCGGCCACTGTCATCACCAGGCTCGGGGTCTTGGTATCGCCGGTGGCCCGGATGGCGGCATTGCCCACCATGGGCAGCACCAGCATGGGGACGGTCAGATACCAGATCAGCATGTAGTCGTAGATGAGGGCGATCAGCGCATCGCTGGCACCGAGCAGCCGGAACAGAGGGTGTATGGTGAGCGCCCCCGCCACGGCGATGAGGGTGACCAGCAGCACCGCCAGGAACAGGTTGTCGGTGGTGATGCGGGCGGCCTCTTCATGCTTGCCCTGGCCGAGGGCATGACCCATCACGGCGGAGAGGCCGGCCCCCAGCCCCATGGCCAGCGAGGTGACCACGAAGGTGACCGGAAAGGTGAAGCTGATGGCGGCCAACGCCTGGGTGCCCAGCATGCCGATGAAGAAGGTATCGACCAGGTTGAAGGCGAGGATGGCGACGATGCCGAGGATCATGGGGCCCGTCATGCGCAGCAGTACGGACGTCATGGGGGCTGTCAGCAGGGGATTGGGTCGGGTCACGGGCTGGTCTCTGTACATCTGGCGGAGTTCTGGCTGCTGGCAGCACAAACCGGTTTCCTGACCGGGACTCGGGCGATCCATCGAAGACCTTCATAGTACGTGAAAATATTTTTTTTGTATTTGCCCTTGAAGGGTTAACAAACGTACCCCACATCGGAGACATATCTAATTTGGCCAGGAATGGCCATTCCTCAAAGCAACACAGAGACTCATTTTGGGAGAGTTATCGATGAAAATTCGTCCACTGCACGACCGCGTCATCATCAAGCGCATCGAAGCTGAAGCCAAATCCGCTGGCGGCATTGTCTTGACTGGTACGGCGGCCCAGAAGTCCACCCGTGGTGAAGTTCTTGCCGTGGGGACTGGCCGAATTCTGGATAATGGCGACGTCAAAGCCCTCGCCGTCAAGGTTGGTGACAAGGTGATCTTCAACGAAGGCTACGGTGTGAAGACCGAGAAGCTGGATGGTCAGGACGTGCTGATCCTGTCTGAAACCGACATCCTGGCGATTGTCGAAGAGTAATCCACCCCTTTCCCCCAAGAATTGATTGAAGGACTGAACAAAATGGCAGCTAAAGAAGTCAAGTTTGGCAACGAAGCCCGCATCAAGATGCTGGAAGGCGTCAACATCCTGGCCGATGCCGTCAAGGTGACCCTGGGCCCGAAAGGCCGCAACGTGGTGCTGGACAAATCTTTCGGCGCTCCGACCATCACCAAGGATGGCGTCTCCGTCGCTCGCGAAATCGAACTGGAAGACAAGTTCCAGAACATGGGCGCCCAGATGGTCAAGGAAGTCGCTTCCAAGGCCAACGACGCCGCCGGTGATGGTACCACCACCGCGACCGTACTGGCCCAGGCCATCGTCAACGAAGGCCTGAAGGCCGTTGCCGCCGGCATGAACCCGATGGATCTGAAGCGCGGTATCGACAAGGCCGTGGTAGCCGCCGTTGCCGAGCTGCAAGCGCTGTCTCAGCCCTGCGCAGACAACAACGCCATCGCTCAGGTAGGCACCATCTCCGCCAACTCCGACGAGAAAGTCGGCAAGCTGATTGCCGAAGCCATGGACAAAGTGGGCCGTGACGGCGTCATCACTGTAGAAGACGGTCAGGGTCTGGAAGACGAGCTGGCTGTGGTTGAAGGTATGCAGTTCGACCGTGGCTACCTCTCCCCGTACTTCGTCAACAAGCCGGAAACCGGTGCCGTCGAGCTGGACGACCCCTTCATCCTGCTGGTCGACAAGAAAATCTCCAACATCCGCGAAATGCTGCCGGTGCTGGAGGGCGTGGCCAAGGCTGGCAAGCCGCTGATCATCGTCGCCGAAGACGTTGAAGGTGAAGCGCTGGCGACTCTGGTGGTCAACACCATGCGTGGCATCGTGAAAGTGGCTGCCGTCAAGGCGCCGGGCTTCGGTGACCGTCGCAAGGCCATGCTGCAGGATATCGCCATCCTGACTGGCGGTACCGTGATCTCCGAAGAAGTGGGCATGGAGCTGGAAAAAGCGACCCTGGAAGACCTGGGCCGTGCCAAGCGTATCGTCATCACCAAAGAGAACACCACCATCATCGATGGCGTGGGTGATGCAGTCCTGATCGAGAGCCGTGTGGCCCAGATCCGTCAGCAGATCGAAGAGACCTCTTCCGATTACGACCGCGAGAAGCTGCAAGAGCGCGTAGCCAAACTGGCTGGCGGCGTTGCGGTGATCAAGGTGGGTGCTGCCACTGAAGTCGAGATGAAAGAGAAGAAAGCACGCGTCGACGATGCCCTGCACGCGACTCGCGCTGCGGTGGAAGAAGGCGTGGTTGCCGGTGGTGGTGTGGCGCTGGTGCGCGTTGCCGCCAAACTGACCGGTCTGCGTGGTGACAACGAAGACCAGAACGTGGGTATCAAGGTTGCTCTGCGCGCCATGGAAGCTCCGCTGCGTCAAATCGTCATCAACGCCGGTGAAGAGGCCTCCGTCATCGCCAACGCGGTGAAGAACGGCGAAGGCAACTATGGCTACAACGCCTACACCGAACAGTACGGCGACATGCTGGCCATGGGCATCCTGGATCCGACCAAGGTGACCCGTTCTGCCCTGCAGTTTGCCTCTTCCGTTGCCGGTCTGATGATCACCACCGAGTGCATGGTCTCCGAGCTGCCGAAGAAAGATACCCCTGCCATGCCTGACATGGGCGGCATGGGTGGCATGGGCATGATGTAATTCAGCCCGGGTTACCAAACGGCTCGCTTTTGCGGGCCGTTTTTTTTATGGCGACTAGACTGAGTCTATTGTCAGTGACTTTATCCGAGGTGAACATGCGTGTACTGGGTTTGATTTCATTACTGTTTTCTCTGGCCATGCCGGTAATGGCGCTGGAAACGCCGCAAGGTCCCGTCATCCTGAAGGTGACCGGCAATGTACAACCGGCGGAAGCGACCGAAGGGGTGGTCTCCTTCGATCTGGCGATGCTCAAAGCCTTGCCGCAGCACGAGATCGTGACCGCCAACCCCTGGGTCGACAAGCCGCACAAATATGTGGGCCCCAAGCTGGCCGATCTGCTGGCCGCCGTCGGCGCGGATGGCAAGGCGATCACCTTGACCGCATTGAACAGTTTTCAGATCAGGCTCAACTGGGATAAGGTCAAGCAATACGACCCGATTCTGGCCTGGCAAGATGATGGGGTCACCATGCGGGTACGGAATAAGGGACCGCTTTGGTTTATCCTACCGCTGGATCAATATCCCGAGCTGAAACGCTCGGAGTTTACCGACATGATGATTTGGCAATTGAATGCCATTGATATTCAGCATTGATGTAGTGGCTTCTGGGAGCACGAGTGAAAGCAAAGACCAAGGCGTGGCCTTTACTCATCGTTCTTTATCTATCCATCCTGCTGTTCACCGGGAGCACTCTGTATTGCCTCGCACAAATACAGAATGCGACCCGGGTGATGGAGAAGTATACCTATGACGTCTCCTGGGCCCTGATGCAGTTGCAACTGGAGTTGGGGCGCTTCCTCAACTCCGTCGAGATTTACCATTATGGTGGTATCGATCACGATACCCTGATGTTGCGCTACGACATCCTCTGGAGCCGCACCCCCATCCTGCTCAGCGGCCAGCTGCGTCAGAGCATGAAGGACAAGCAGAAGACTCTGCGGCTTGTGCAGTTGATCGAAAGCAATATCCGCGAGATGGAGCCCAACATCACCAACCTGAAGTCGGGAACGCCGGATTATCAGCAGATCATGATGCGGCTGTCGCCTCTGCAGGAACCACTCTCCTATTCCCTCGCCTCCGTGATGCAGAAGAACATCAATGTCTATTCGGGCAATGACAAGCGCTTCGGCCAGTTGCGCAATGCCCTGCTGTTCATGGTATCCGGGCTGGTGTTGTCGGTGATGCTGCTGAGCGGTCTGCTGATCCGCGAGGCGCGCCGCCATTTCAGAGTGGCACGGATAGATCCCCTGACCGGGCTCTCCAATCGTCTGGCCCTGCTTGAGAAGATGGAATCCTACGCCAGCAAGGAGACGCCGTTTGGTCTGGTACTGGTGGACATCAATGACTTTCGCGACATCAACAGCAAGTTCGGTTACAACACCGGTGACTTCCTGTTGCAGGAGCTAGCGAAACGGATGCGCGGCCTGTGTGAAAACGGTGAGTGGGTGGCCAGGCTTGGCGGTGACCAGTTCGCTATGATCCAGCGCGAGAGCAGTGATCTGCGTCAGGTGAGGGAGCTGGTAGCCCGTCTGCTGCACGCGCTCAAGCAGGACATCATCATCGACAACTATCCATTCCGGCTGGAGGTGGGCATCGGCATCGCCTTCTTCCCGATGGACAGTAAACAAGCCCAGGAACTGCTCAGCCGGGCCGAGCAGGCACTGTTCCACAGCCGCAAGACCCATGTGCCGTACGTCATCTACGACAGCTCGCTGCTCAATGAGACAGCGCGCCGCAAGCATCTGGCCAGCGACATGATCATGGCGCTGGAGCACAATGCGCTCGAGCTCTACTACCAGCCCATCGTCAACCTGGAAAGCGGCCGCTGCGAGGCGGTCGAGGCCCTGCTGCGCTGGCGTCACCCTGAGCTTGGTTTCATCCCGCCCAACGAGGTGATCCAGGTCGCCGAAGAGTTTCAGCTGGCCGAAAAGCTGGGTAGCTGGGTGCTGAACACCGCCTGTGAGCAGCTCTATCAATGGCAGCAGCTGGGCCTGGTGGATCTGCAGATGTGCGTGAACATCTCTCCCGGCATGTATCAGCGCAACCTGCTGAAGCTGGTGGCCAAGGCGCTGATGGACCACCATATCCCGGCTGCCAGCCTGGTGCTGGAAGTGACGGAAGACACCACCATGCGCGAGGTGAAAAACTCCCTGCAGCTGATGCAGGACCTCAACCAGCAAGGGGTACAGCTGGCGCTGGATGACTTCGGGACGGGCTACTCGTCCCTCAGTTATCTGCAGAAACTGCCGGTCAGCAAGGTGAAGATCGATCGCTCCTTCATTCAGGGGATCGATACCTCCATCGAAGCGTCCGAGCTGGTCGCCAACATCTGCCGGATGGGCTCCATGCTGGGCAAGAGTCTGGTGTGCGAAGGGATTGAAACCCAGGCCCAGCTCGACGTGCTGCGCACCTTGACCGACATCCATCTCTATGGTCAGGGTTATCTGTTCAGCCGTCCGGAGCAGGCGGAGAAGGTCTATCAGACCCTGCTGGAGATGGAAGAGGAGTGGCTGGAGCGGCGTCAACCCGACAAGGCGTATTTAATTTAGCCAAAGTGCTCATGTCTGGCCTAAGATGGCCGATAGTCTTAGGGCAGGAGGTACACCATGGATATATCTAGTTCTGCATCTGCGTCATTTGGTTCTGCATTGATGACGGCCAGCCTGGCCAAGAAACAGCAGACCCAAGAAGGTGAATCTGCATTGAAACTGCTGCAAACAGCGGCTCAATCAGCACCGGTTGCACCGACATCGGCCAACGCTTCTCTGGGAAGTAAAATCGATATTCGCGTCTGACCCTAACGAAAAAGCCCCCATCTCGTCGATGGGGGCTTTTTTTATACCTGTGTCACGTCCTGAATATGGTTTACACCTTCTTTCCCGAATAAATGGAGCTTCTGATGGGATAAGGTGTGAAACGAACACAGCTCGATTACTTGCTGACTTTTAAACTGGCGCTGGTCGAACAGATTGAAAAAGGCGAGCTCACCTACAAACAGGCACAGTCGCATTACGGCATTCAGGATCGCTCCACCGTTCTGGTATGGTTGCGTAAACATGGTCGGAAGGATTAGAACCAAGGGGCTTCTGTGCTAGCCGGCAGGAGTATCACCATGCCTGACCCCGACAACCTGACGCCTGAACAGCGTATCAAGGAGCTCGAGCAGCAGCTGGCGCAGATGAGCCAGAAGGCCCAGTTCTTTGAGGCAGTTGTCGATGTACTGAAGAATGACTACGGCGTTTCTATCGTAAAAAGCGACCCGGCAGATCCTCTCGCAGCAGCAAGCCAACAGGCTGACCATCGTCAGGGTTTGTAGTGGCCTAATCATCCCCGATGCGGCGCATCAAGCGGCTGAGTAACAAAAAGTTAGCTGAAAATGTATAAACCTCTTTCAGAACTATGCATGCAATAGAACTGGGTGAACCCCTTGTTTCCTTTCCGAGTTGACCTGGAATAGTAAGTCTTGAGATGAATAATTACTGACAGGCTTGAAGAGAGCATGGGCGCGAGCGGGGTCTCGCTTTTTTTAATCAAGTTCAGCCATCATCTGGCCGACATAGGATAAGAATACGGGTCGTGTTGGGATTCTGACCCTTCTATACTATGGCGAGACTCGGGCAACGGACGTAAGGGCTTTATATGGCGAGCATATTGGATTCGGTGGATCAGCGTACCCAGTTGGTAGGGGAGAACCGCCTGGAGCTGTTGATGTTCCGTTTGGGATCCCAGCAGCTGTTTGCGATCAACGTGTTCAAAGTACGGGAAGTAGTCAAGCTGCCTCACCTCAACAAGATGCCCGGTGCACACCACAACATCAGCGGGGTGGCCAACATCCGTGGCACCTCCATTCCGGTGATCAACCTGCGCAGCGCCATCGGCATGCGCCCCATGCCCATCGATGCCGAATCCAACCTCATCATCACCGAGTACAACCGCACCATTCATGGCTTTCTGGTCGGCCAGGTGGCCAACATCGTCAACATGACCTGGAAGGACATACTGCCGCCACCGCGCTCGGCCGGGCGGGCGAACTACCTGACCGCCATCACCCGCATTCCGGAGGACGGTGTCGATCAGATTGTCGAGATCATCGACGTGGAGAAGGTGCTGGCCGAGATCATCACCTACGACATCCGCATCTCGGAAGAGGTGCTGGATCGGGATATCCTGCCGGAAATGCACGGCCGCAAGGTGCTCATCGTCGACGACTCCAGCACGGCCCGCAACCTGGTGCGCGAGACCCTCGGCCAGCTGGGACTGGAGGTGATCGAATGCCAGGATGGCCTGCAGGCGCTCAATCTGCTCAAGGGGTGGTGCGATGCGGGCAAGAAGGTGACCGACGAGATCCTGCTGATGATCACCGATGCCGAGATGCCGGAGATGGACGGCTACCGGCTGACCCACGAAATTCGCAGCGATGCTCGCATGTCCGATCTCTTCATCACCCTCAATACCTCTTTGAGCGGCAACTTCAACGAGGCCATGGTCAAGAAGGTGGGCTGCGATCGCTTCATCTCCAAGTTCCAGCCAGACTTGCTGGTCGGCGTGGCTCAGGAGCGGCTGCGCCAGATCCTGGAGCGCTGATTCAGGAGCAATAAAAAATCCCGCCAAGGCGGGATTTTTTATTGGGCCGTTAGACCCGGATGGCGGACGAGGCGCCATGGCGGGTTCATTGGGTCAGCAGCGGCTCGATGAAGCTGGCCACCCGGTCGCGGATCTGCGGCTGAGCGGCGGCGGTGGGGTGGATGCCATCGTTCATCATGAGTTCAGGGCGCAGCGCAATATCATCCATGAAGAAGGGCATTAGCGGCAGCTGATTGGCGCTGGCCAGTTCCGGGAAGATCTGCTCGAACTGGCGCAGGTAGCGGGCGCCGTAGTTGCGGGGCAGCTGGATCTGGGTCAGTACAGTGTTGATCTGCTGCGCTTTGGTCAGGGCCACCATCTTGGCCAGGTTGTCCCGGGTGATGGTCGGTGCAAACCCGCGTAGCCCATCGTTGCCACCCAGTTCGATCAGCACCCAGTCCGGTTGATGTTCCTTGAGCAGGGCGGGTAATCTAGCCAGCGCCCCTTGCGTAGTTTCACCACTGATGCTGGCATTGATAAGCTGATGTTTACCCCCCTGCTGCTGCCATTTCTGATTGAGCAGGGCAGGCCAGCTCTGCTCCGCCGGCATCTGATAACCCGCACTCAGGCTGTCGCCCAGCACCAGCAAGGTCTGGGCCTGCACCGATGACACCAGGCAGCACAAGGCAAACAGGAAACGCGTCATGAATTCAACTCCCATTATCAACGTCAAGGGCCTGGGCAAGACAGTGCGCCTGAGCCAGGAAAGCCTCACCATCCTTGAAGGGATCGACCTGCAAGTCAATAGCGGCGAAACGGTGGCGCTGGTCGGTGCCTCCGGCTCCGGCAAGTCCACCCTGCTGGGGCTACTGGCCGGGCTGGATCTGCCGAGCCAGGGGGATATCGAGATCCTCGGCCAGTCGCTGCTGCAACTGGACGAGGAGGGGCGTGCCCGGCTGCGGGCCGAGCAGGTGGGGTTCATCTTCCAGTCTTTCCTGCTGTTGCCCACCCTGAGTGCGCTGGAGAACGTCATGCTGCCAGCCGAGCTGCGCGGCGAGACCCGCTGCGAGCCGCGGGCCCGCGAGTTGCTGGCGGCGGTCGGCCTCAGTGAACGGCTGCACCATCTGCCACCGCGTCTCTCCGGCGGCGAGCAGCAGCGGGTGGCCATCGCCCGCGCCTTTATGACGAGACCCAGTCTGCTGCTGGCCGACGAGCCCACCGGCAACCTCGACAGCAAGACCGGGGAGCGGGTGATCGAGCTGCTGTTCGAGCTCAACCGCGAGCACGGCACCACGCTCGTGGTGGTGACCCATGATCACGACCTGGCCCGGCGTTGCCAGCGGCAGCTGGTGATGGCGGCGGGGCGACTGGAGGCGGATGCGTCAGCATCCGAAGACGCCTCTGCAGCAAGAGTCAGGGAGCTGTGATGAGTCAGTGGCGACTGGGATTGCGCCTGTTGCGGCGCGAAGGATTCAACGGCGAGCTGCGCTGGTTCGTGCTGGCGCTGGCGCTGAGTGTGGCCTGTGTACTGAGCGTGGCCTTGGTGGCTGATCGGCTGGATGCCGGGCTCAAAGCCTCGGGGCGAGACTTTATCGGTGCCGACCGGGCGCTGCGCTCGGCCACGCCGGCGCCGGCCGTCTGGCTCGAACAGGCGGCCAAAACGGGTCTGGCGGTGCAGACCACGGTCAGCTTCAACAGCATGCTGTTTCATGGGGATGCCCTGCAGCTGGCGTCCATCCGCGCCGTGCCTGAGGATTTCCCCTTTTACGGCAAGCTGGAGTTGACCCCGCAGCGGGCACCGGCGCCTGGCGAGATCTGGCTCTCCGCCCGGGTGATGCAGCTGTTGGCGGCCAAGCTGGGGGATGAGCTGGAAGTGGGCAATACGGTGCTCAAGGTGGCGGGAGTGCTGGGTCAGGAGCCGGATCAGGGCTTCAGCCCCTTCCTGCTGGCGCCGAGGGCGTTGATCCACAGCGCCGATGTGGAGGCGACCGGCGCCCTGCTGCCAGGCAGCCGCCAGCAGTGGCGCTACCTGTTCAAGGGCTCCCGCGAGCAGGTGGCCGAGTATGAACGCTGGCTCAAACCCAGACTCAAGGCGGGACAGAAGCTGATCAAGCCGGATGACCAGGTCTCCCAGGTGGGACGCTCGCTGGCCAATGCCGAGCGCTTCTTCCGGCTCGCCTCCCTGGCGGGAGTGCTGCTGGGGGCGCTGGCCATGGGCATCGCGGTGCGTCACTTCGCCGAGCGCCAGACCAACATGGTGGCGCTGCTCAAGACGCTCGGCGCGTCGCGGCGCACGCTCTGGCAACTGATGGGCACCCTGCTGCTGTCGCTGACCCTGGCGGGCGCCCTGCTCGGTCTGGTGGCGGGCAGCGCCATGCAGTGGCTGACCCTGCATCTGCTGGGCAACCTGCTGCCAGCTGATCTACCGCCGCCGTCGTGGCGACCCTTTGCGCTGGGGTTGGCGGTGGCCTTCTTCATCACCCTGCTGCTGGCCTTCGTGCCCTTCCTGCGCCTGCTCAAGGTGCCGCCGCTGAGGGTGCTGCGCCGCGAGCTGGAGGCGGGGATCCCGCCCTGGCTGGCGCTGCCGGTGGCGCTGCTCGGCCTGTTTGGGCTGGTGTGGGGCTTCACCGCCGACGCGACCCTGGCGTTGGGGCTGATCGGCGGCATGGGTCTGTTGATGGGGCTGCTGGCGGTGATCGCCTCCCTGCTGTTGCGACTGGGGCGGCGGGTACAGGGCCCCCATGCGCTGCGGCTGGCCATCAGCCACCTCTCCCGCGAGCGGGGCAGTGGTCTGTTCCAGCTGGCGGGCTTTGCGCTGGCACTCATGCTGTTCGGTCTGCTGTGGGCGGCGCGGGTCGACCTGCTCGGCGAGTTTTCGGCCCGGCTGCCGGCGGATGCCCCCAACCGCTTCCTGGTCAACGTGGCAGACGGGGAGCGGGAGGGGATCCTGGCCGATCTGCGCCAGGCGGGGGCCGTGACTTCGGACTTCTACCCCATGGTGCGCGGCCGGCTGGTCAGCATCGCCAGCGAGGCGGTGCGCGACACGGATGAAGATGGCCGCGAAGGGGTCAATCGCGAGCTCAACTTCACCACCACCGCCACCCTGCCGCCGGACAATACCCTGACCGCAGGACGCTGGCTGGATGGCCCCGGCCAGGTATCGGTGGACAAGGATCTGGCCAAGCGGCTCGACATCGCCCTCGGCGACACCCTGGGCTTTACCATCGAGGGGCGCAGCTTCAAGGCAAAGGTGACCAGCCTGCGGGCCATCAAGTGGGACAACATGCGCCCCAACTTCTACATGATCTTCTCGCCGGACGTGCTGGCTCCCTTCTCCCAGACCTGGCTCGGCAGCTATCGTCTGCCGGAGCAGGGCCGGGTGGCCGAAGTGGAGCTGATCCGCCGGCACCCCACGGTGAGCCTGATCGACGTGGACGATTTGATTGTGCGGTTGACGGCGGTGTCGGATCAGGTGAGCCGGGCGCTGGGGCTGATGCTGGGGCTGGTGACGGTGGCGGCGCTGCTGGTGCTGCTGACCCAGACCCAGGCCAGCATGGCCCACCGGCGCCGGGAGCTGCTGCTGATGCGCACCCTGGGGGCCGGCAGCGAGCTGCTCAGGAAGATGCTGCGCTGGGAGCTGGTTGCCAGCGGTCTGCTGGCGGGGCTGTGCGCCGCCATGGTGGTCGAGCTATGCTCCTTCGGCCTGCAGTGGTGGTGGTTCGAGGGGCAGTGGCAGTTCCACTGGGCCATCTGGGCCGGTCTGCCGCTGCTGGGGGCCGTGCTGGTGACGCTGGCCGGGCAGGGCATGCAGCGCCAACTGCTGGCGGGCACCCTGAGCGATCGGCTGCGGGGACTGGGGCAGGGCCTGCTCTGAGCTCCAGATCCTGCGCGGATGCCGCGAGGCACAACAACAATCAGCCCGGCCAATGGCCGGGCTGATTGTTGTCCGGTTGGCTGATGAGCCCGGTCAGCGGGCTGTGCTGAGCAGATTGGCAAGGGCCTGGGGCAGTTCCGGGTAGGTGAAGTGGAAGCCGGCCTGCTGCAGACGGGTCGGCAGCACCTTCTGGCCGGTGAGCAGCAGATCGGCCGCCTCGCCCATCAGCAGTTGCAACAGGGGGGCTGGCACGAAGAAGAGGTGCGGTCGGTGCAGGGTGCCGGCCAGAGTCTGGCTGAACTCGCGGTTGCTGACCGGCTGCGGCGCCGTGCCGTTGAAGAGGCCGTCGCACTCCTCGTGATCCAGCAGGAACAGGATGGCGCGCACCAGATCCTGAATGTGGATCCAGCTCATGATCTGGTTTCCCGTGCCCATGGGGCCGCCGAGGCCGAGGCGATAGGGAGGCAGCATCCTGGGTAGGGCGCCGCCGTCGGTGCCGAGCACCAGCCCGATGCGCACGATGCAGACCCGGGTATGCTTGCTGCGGGCCTCGCGGGCCAGGGTTTCCCACTGCTGGCAGAGCTGATGGGTAAATTCGTCGTGAGGGGTCTGGTACTGCTCGTCCAGCGGCGCATCGCCCTGGCGGCCATACCAGCCGATGGCGGAGGCGTTGATCAGCACCCTGGGCGGGGTGTCGGAGAGCTTGATGAGATCGACCAGCTGCTCGGTCAGCAGCCAGCGGCTGTCGCAGAGTTGCTGCTTGCGCCGCTCGCTCCAGCGGCCGGCGGCGATGGGCTCTCCCGCCAGGTTGATGACCGCATCCACGTCGTTGAGGTTGTCGAGCCGGTCCAGGGTATCGATCAGCTTGACGTCGTGGCCGAGCAGATCGTAGGCGCGGCTGCCCTGGCGGGTAAGCACCAGCACCTCGTGCGCCACCTTGAGGTGGGCCACCAGGCGGCGACCGATAAAGCCCGTCCCGCCCGTGATCAATATTTTCATATCCAGACTCCCTGACGCTGTTGGCTCTACTCTAGTGGGCCTGCGCAAGATGAACAAGCAACTGTTTTTGCAAAGATTATAATCGTCACTGCAGACGTGGGCGGCGCCCACCCAGGGTGTAAGCCGTCATGTCGCCTGCCCTGACGGGGCGCCTTGCCCTGTTGTCCAATGCATCAGAAGATGCTTGTCAGGAAAGGGGATAGGAGTAGACTCGTCCGCTTTTTCACCGTTGCCGCGAGGGGGAGTATGCCGTTTCGTCGTTTGAGGTTGCGCCAGTTTTATACCCGGCTGGGGGCGGCACTGCTGGCCGGCCTGCTGCCCCTGCTGCTCGGCGTGTTGATCGTCTCCTGGCAGACCTTTGCCGGCATGAAACAGGATGCCGAAGAGCGCCTGCTCCATGCTCGCAACATGCTGGAGCGCACCCTGGATCACGCTCACCAGGCGGCCGCCATGGTAGAGGGCAGCGTCGGGCGCCCCTGCGAGGAGGTGGTGCAGGGGCTGCGGGATCAGGTGGCCACCATACCGGACGTGCGCACCGTCAACCTGGCCAGGGGGGAAGTGGTTTACTGCACCTCGCTCTATGGCTCCTATCATGGCCCCTTCAAGCTGGCCGACTACGCCAACGGCCAGCTGGATCTGATGCGGGGCAACCCGGTGACCCCGGATCGGCCTCTGGTGGTCTATCGCCAGCCGGTGGGGGAGTACAGCGTGCTGGTCGGGGTCGACGGTTACTATCTGCACAACATCCTCGACATGCTCAGCCGCAACTCGCCGCTGACCCTGGTGATCGGGGCGCAGAGCATGCTGGCCAACGGCCAGATCCACGACGAGGTGCCGCCCGTGGTGCTGGGCTCGCTGGAGCAGATCTCCGGCAAGTACCCGTTTCGGGTCGTCACCGAGCTCTCCTATGACGAGTACGGCAGCCATATTTGGACCTACTCCCGCGCCAGCCTCATCATCTATCCCCTGCTGGGGTTGGTGGTGGGCTGTCTGGTCTACTGGCTGACCGGCCGCTCGACCTCTCCCTCCCAGGAGCTGCGGCGGGCGCTGGATCAGCGGGAGTTCATCCCCTACCTGCAGCCGGTGGTGACCGGTGACGACGCCCACTGGAGCGGCTGCGAGGTGCTGATGCGCTGGCAGCATCCGCGTCAGGGCCTCATCTCGCCGGATCGCTTCATCCCGCTGGCCGAAGACAGCGGCCTCATCGTGCCCATGACCCGCCTGCTGATGGAGCAGGTGCGCGAACAGTTCGCAGGCCGAGTGCACAGCCTGCCCAGAGGGTTCCACTTCGGCTTCAACATCAGCGCCAGTCACTGCAAGGATCTGAGCCTGGTGGAGGATTGTCGCCAGTTCATCAACGCGTTTCGGGAGAACCCCGTCAAGCTGGTGCTGGAGCTGACCGAGCGGGAGCTGATCGTGGCGGACGAGACGACCGACCGGCTGTTTGCCGAGCTGCATCAGCTGGGCGTCTTCATCGCCATCGACGACTTCGGCACCGGCCACTCCAGCCTCACCTACCTGCAGCAGTTCCAGGTGGACTTTCTCAAGATTGATCAGAGCTTCGTCGGCATGATCGGCTCGGACGCGCTCTCCAGCCATATCGTCGAAAACGTCATCGATCTGGCGACCCGGCTCGGCCTGCAACTGGTGGCCGAAGGGGTGGAGAACGAGGTGCAGGCCGCCTATCTGCGGGCGCGTCAGGTGACCTTCCTGCAGGGTTATTTCTTTGGCCGGCCGATGCCGATGAAGGAGTTTGCCGCCCTGCTGGCGAAGGCCTGAGCCAGCCCGCCACCCATAAAAAAACCAGCGACCTTGGTCGCTGGTTTTTTTTCATCCCGAGGCCTGTCAGAGCATGCGGGCGAGGGCGCGGCACAGACGCTTGACCCCCTCCTCTATGGTGGCTTCATCCACGCAGGAGAAGCTCAGGCGCAGGGTGTTCTGGATCTCGGGGCGCACATAGAAGGGGGCGCCCGGTACGAAGGCCACCTTCTCCTTGATCGCCTCGTCAAACAGCGCCATGGCGCTGACGCTGGCGGGCAGGGTCAGCCAGAGGAACATGCCCCCTTCCGGCCGGGTATAGCTGACGCCGGGCGGGCAGTGACGGGCCAGGGCGGCCTCCATGGCGGCGCGCTGGCGGCCATAGACCTCCTTGATCTTCTCGAGGTGAGCATCCAGCGAGTTGTCGATCAGGAAGCGGTGCAGCACCTGCTGGCTGAAGGCGTTGCTGTGCAGGTCTGTCGCCTGCTTGGCGATGGTGACCTTCTTGCGCAACCAGTCCGGCACCAGCATCCAGCCGAGGCGGAAGGCCGGGACGACGGTCTTGGAGAAGGAGCCGAGCAGCACGGTATTGTTCGGCGCCAGTTTGGCGATGGGGGGCAGATGCTCGCCCTCGAAGCGCAGCTCGCCGTAGGGGTCGTCTTCCACCATCAGCAGCTCGTGGCGTACCAGCCGCTCGGCCAGCGCCTCGCGATTGGCGCGGCTGTAGGAGACGCCGCTCGGGTTCTGGAAGTTGGGTACGCCATAGAGCAGCTTGGCGTTGGAGCCGCTCGCCAGCAGCGCATCCAGCGCCGCCAGATCCAGCCCCTCTTCACCCAGAGTGATGGGCTTGAAGGCAGGTTGATAGACGGAGAAGGCCTGGATGGCGCCAAGATAGCCAGGTTCCTCGATGATGAGGTCTTGTCCCTCGTCGATCAGCACCTTGCCCAGCAGATCCAGCGCCTGCTGGGAGCCGCTGGTGATGAGGATGTTGTCCGGATTGACCTGCATGCCGTGGCGGGCCAGATAGCGGTCGGCGATGTACTGGCGCAGCGGGGCGAAGCCCTCGGTGGCCGCATACTGCAGGGCCGCGGCGCCCTGCTCGCGCAGCACGTCCTGGCAGGCCTGCTCGATGGCCTTGACCGGGAACAGGTGCGGATTGGGCAGGCCGCCGGCGAAGGAGATGATCTCCGGATTGGCGGCAACTTTGAGGATCTCGCGGATGAAGGAAGGTTCTACCTTCTCGAAGCGCTGGGCAAAAAAGGGCTGCATAGGATTCTCTCTGGCGTGGTGAGCGGTCGCTCCATTCGACCGCCAAGTTATCCGTTTGTATCAGATTTAAAAAATGAGGCAATGGCTGTAACAAAAATCGATAAAAAAGGGCAGGTTTGGCACCTGCCCGAATTTTATCGGCCGGGGAAGGCCGCGAGTCGCAAAAGCCCCGGTTCAGCGGCGAGATGGCAGGGTTACAGACCCGGCTCCCTGAGGAAGCGGAGCATCAGCTCGGTGTTGGCGCCGAGTTGCTGCTGTACCCGGCCCGGGAACAGCTCGGCCATCTTGTCGAGACGGTCATACTGGGTATGCCAGATCTTGCCCCACTGGGTTTCGCTGCCCCGATCGCAGGCGCTCTTGGTGGCCTCGTCGTAGCAGTCCCACAGCGCCGGATTGGTGGTCTGGGAGTAGCCGTCATAGCCATCTTCCCCGTTGATGGTGAAGTTGGTGGCCTCCACGTAGGCGACGGGCACCCCCAGACAGGCGAACGGCGCATGATCGGACCAGCCGCCGGTCTCCCCCTCAGGGTAGCCATCATAGCTGGGATGAATGGCAAACGGGGTGGCGGTCTGTTTGGAGATGGCCAGCAGGCGATCCCGCACCTTGGGATCGAAGCTGTAGCGGCTCGGGTCGGCACACTTGTACTTGGCCACGTTGGAGTGGGCCGAGTGAACGTAGACAAGGTCGCCCCCGGCGATGGTGTCGTAGTTCACCATGGCCAGCAGCTTGGCAACGGCGGCGCTGTCGAGGCTGGCGGCATAGGCCTTGGAGCCGTTGAGGCCGTTCTCCTCGGCGCCGAAGAAGGCGAAGCGCACCGTGTAGGGAAGGGTCTGCCCCTTGAGCTCTTCGGCGACTGCCAAGAGGGCTGCGACCCCGGCACCGTTGTCGGTGGCTCCCTCGGAGCCCTGTTTGTCGCCAGTGCTGTCATAGTGGGCACCGATCAGGATCACCTTGTCGCTCTTGCCCTTGAGCTCGGCGACGAGGTTCTGGGAGGCCTTGCTGGTTCCGCTCTGGGTGTAGGTGAAGGGCTGTCGTTGCACCTCGTAGCCCCAGCCGGCCAGATGGTCCTGGATCCAGGCGGCGGCACGGGTCTCGGCCTCGCTGCCGGTGGGTCTGGCGCCGATCCCCTCGGCGGTGGAGCTCAGCTGCACCAGGTATTCATAGGCCTGCTCGGCGGCGGAGGGGGCCTGTGAATCGTTGCTGGAGGTGTTGCACCCGGCCAGCAGGGCTGTGATGGCAAACGCCAATGCTGTGTGTTTCATACTGCAATCCTTTGTTGTGTATGGTTTTATTTGCGCAGGTCAGGATGCGCCCGAGCCCCGGCAGATTCTGTGAACGGGGTGGCATTTGTCAATTGCGGTGGCGGAATTGGTCTGTGTCGGGGGATTTGTTGCGTGAAACACTTGCGCCTTGGGCCTATCTTGGGATAATTCGCTACCCTGTTTCGCCAAGCGATGAAATGACGAGCAATTTCGCGTTCATCGGCGAGGTGGAGCGATGAAACAACGAGCAATTCATCTCGGTCGTCTGTGACCAGCACGACGAGATAGCTAGCAATCCATTTATGTCGTCTGTGACCCAGACCGATGCAATAAACGAGCAATTTGATTATGCCTGTGACCCAAGATGTATTTAACGAAGACGGCAAGTTCATGCGCAAGATCCGCAGCTTTGTCCGTCGCGAAGGCCGCCTGACCAAAGGGCAGGAGAAGGCTCTGGAGGAGCTGTGGCCGGTCATGGGCATCGATTTCGCACCGGAGCCGCTCGATCTGGTTGCCCTGTTTGGCCGCGAGGCCCCGGTGGTGCTGGAGATCGGCTTTGGCATGGGCGCCTCCCTGGTGGAGATGGCCAAGAATGCCCCCGAGAAGAACTTCATCGGTATCGAGGTGCACTCACCGGGTGTCGGTGCTTGCCTGGGCACCGCCCAGGAAGCGGGGGTCACCAATCTGCGTGTCATCTGCCACGACGCGGTCGAGGTGCTGGAGCACATGATCCCGAACGGCTCGCTCGCCTGCCTGCAGCTGTTCTTCCCGGACCCCTGGCACAAGAGCCGTCACCACAAGCGCCGTATCGTCCAGCCGGCCTTTGCCCAGGACATTCGCCAGAAGCTGGCCATCGGTGGCGTGTTCCACATGGCCACCGACTGGGAAAACTACGCCGAGCACATGCTGGAAGTGATGAGCGCCGCCGAGGGGTACGAGAACACCTCCGCCACCGGTAACTGGGTGGCGCGTCCGGACTGGCGTCCGCTGACCAAATTCGAACAACGTGGCCACCGTCTCGGTCACGGGGTGTGGGATCTGATTTTCAAACGTGTCAACTAACTGAAGGAGCTATCATGGCCAACCGTAGCCGCCGCCTGCGCAAGAAACTGCGTGTCGATGAATTCCAGGAAATGGGCTTCGACATCAGTTTCAACTTCCCGGTCGGCACTGCCGAAGAGACCATCGATGCCGTAGTCGATGCGATGATCGATGAAGTGATCGAACCCCGCAAACTGGCCTTCGCCGGCTCTGGCCACCTGGCCTGGGAAGGGATGATCTGCACCCAGCAGCTGGGCAAATGCAGCGAAGAAGACCGCGCCGCCGTCAAAACCTGGCTGGAAGGCAAGGGGATGGAAGCCGTGGTGGTTTCCGAGCTGTTCGACCTCTGGTACGGCGAACCCGCCTGATATCAGGCCGGCTGTGGCAGGCGCCCCGGTTCGACAGCCTGCGACAGCAGATAGACAAGTCCCGCCGCTGGCGGGATTTTTGTCGGTGGTGATGGGATCTCCACGTTAGTTATGGAATCGCTTATGGTGTTGTCATCCGAATTACTGGCCAGCATCCTGGATGAGGTGCGCCCGCTGCTCGGACAGGGCAAGGTGGCCGACTATATTCCCGCACTGGCCCAGGTGCCGGCCGATCGGCTCGGGATCGCCGTCTGTACCGTCGAAGGGGAGTTGTTCACCGCAGGTGACGCCTTCGAGCCCTTCTCCATCCAGAGTATCTCCAAGGCCTTGAGCCTGACCCTGGCGCTCACCCTCTATCAGGAAGAGGAGATCTGGGCCCGGGTCGGCAAGGAGCCCTCAGGTCAGCCCTTCAATTCCCTGGTGCAGCTCGAGTTCGAGCAGGGCATTCCCCGCAACCCCTTCATCAACGCCGGTGCCCTGGTGGTGAGCGATCTGCTGGAAACCCGCCTCACCGCCCCGCGTCAGCGCACCTTGGAGCTGGTCCGCCGCCTCTCGGGCAACCCGGCCATTATGGCGGATCAGGTAGTGGCCCGCTCCGAATATCAGCACTCTGCCCGCAATGCAGCCATCGCCTATCTGATGAAGGCCTATGGCAACTTCGAGAACGAAGTGGACAAGGTGCTGCAGAGCTACTTCAATGCCTGTGCCATCCGCATGAGTTGCGTCGATCTGGCGCGGGCTTTCATCTATCTGGCCAACCGCGGCGTGCCGCTTGGAGAAAGCTCCCCGCTGCTGCCGGCCCGCACCACCAAGCAGGTCAATGCCCTGCTCGCTACCTGCGGCCTCTATGACGAGGCGGGGGATTTCGCCTATCGGGTCGGCATGCCGGGCAAGTCGGGGGTCGGTGGCGGCATCATCGCCCTCATCCCGGGTGAATTGTGCGTCTGTGTCTGGTCGCCCGAGCTCAACAAGGCGGGCAATTCGCTGGCGGGCACGGCGGCGCTGGAACTGCTGGCCGAGCGTCTGGGCCGCTCCATTTTTTAACCTTGTCACTCTGAATCGAGAGATCACCATGAAACGAATAATGAGCTTGTTACGGGCCACCCTGGCGACCTTGTTGCTCTGGCATGCCCTGCCGACCCTGGCTGCCGAGCTGCCACCGCTCTCGCTGGCTGACGCCAAGGCCAAGGCGGCGGTCATTCTGGATACCCGCGCCAGCTACTTCTACCAGGGCTGGCCCATGGAGGGCGAGCAGCAGGGCGGCCACGTGGCCGGTGCCGAGAACCTCTCCGCCGACTGGAAGTACAGTGATGAAGAGTGGCCGGCGGCGCTGGCGACCAAGGGGCTGCAGGCCGATCGGCCGGTGGCGCTCTACGGTGCGCCGCGCGAGGTGGCCGAAGTGGCCCGCCTGCTGCGCCAGCAGGGCATCAAGCAGCTGTTCGAGCTGCAGGGCTGGAAAAGTGCGCCGCGCGAGCATCTGGCCCGCTGGCAGCAGCTGGTCCATCCGCGCTGGCTGGCCGATCTGCAGGAGGGCAAGCCGGTGGTGGCTGCGCCCAAGGGCGACTGGAAGCTGTTCGAGGTGGCGTGGGGTTCACCCAAGGCCTATCTGCTGAGCCATATCCCGGGGGCCGGCTACATCGACACCAACCGGCTGGAAGAGGAGCCGCTGTGGAACAAGGTCTCTGACGAGGCGCTCAAAAAGCTGCTGCTGGAGAACGGCATCCGCCACGACACCACCGTCATCCTCTACGGTCGCAACACCATGGCGGCGGCCCGCGCGGCCCACCTGATGATGTATGCGGGTGTCGAGGACGTGCGGCTGCTGGACGGCGGCCTGGATGCCTGGTTCGTGCAGCATCTGCGCACCGAGACCGGGCTGGCCAACACCTTCAAGCCAGCCAAGGAGTTTGGCGTCGCCATCCCGGCTCATCCCGAGTACTACACCACCCTGAGTCAGGCCAAAAAGCTGCTCAAGCAGCCCGACGGCGCCCTGGTCAGCGTGCGCACCTGGGACGAGTTCGTCGGCAACACTTCCGGCTACAGCTACATCAAGCCGAAGGGCGACATTCCGGGCGCCAAGTGGGGGCGTGGTGGTGTGGATGCCAACAGCATGAGCGACTTCCACAACCCGGACGGCACCATGAAGCCGGCCCGCGAGATCCTTGCCATGTGGGATGAGTGGAACATAGAACCGACCCAGCAGGCCGCCTTCTACTGCGGTACCGGCTGGCGCGCCTCCGAGGCCTTTTTCTACGCCTGGTTGATGGACTGGAAGCGGATCAGCGTCTACGACGGCGGCTGGTACGAGTGGAGTGCCGATCCCAAGAACCCCACGGTGACCGGCGAGCGCAAGCCAGCCAAGTAATTGATAATCCAGAGCAGGCCGGACCCATGTCCGGCCTTTTTGTTGCCGCATTCGTAGCTCGGGCGAGGGGACACTACACTTTTTGCGAAGGGATATCAGATCGACGTGAGGAGTGACTGATGAAACGGATATGGATAGGCCTGCTGGTCGCGGGCGTGCTGGGACAGGGGGCGATGGCCGCCGAGCGGGCGCGTTATCTGGTGCAGCTCAAGCCGGGGGCGGAGGCGGCCGTACTGGCCCAGAGCCAGGGGATGGGCGGCGAGCTGGCCCTGGCGCTGAAGGAGCAAAATGCCCTGGCACTCTGGTTGCCATCGGCGGCGGCCACGGCGCTGGCGCACAATCCCAACGTGCTCTGGGTTGAGCCGGATGCCAAGCGCTATGTCAGCGCCGAGACCCTGCCCTACGGCATTCCCATGGTGCAGGCGCCGCAACTGAGTGATGCCGCCGCCAGCGAAGTGCTGGTGTGCATCATAGATTCGGGCTACAGCGGTGGTCACCCGGACTTGCCTCACGGCCCCCAGGTGCAGGGTTATGACGATGCCGGTACCGGCAACTGGGATAGCGACGAGAACAGCCATGGCACCCATGTGGCGGGCACCATAGCCGCAGTGGGGGGCAATGATCTGGGCGTGCTCGGGGTGTTGCCAAACCAGAGCGTGCCGCTGCAGATCGTCAAGGTGTTCGGGGCCAACGGCTGGGCCTACTCCTCCAACCTGGTGGGGGCGCTCAATGCCTGCAAGCAGGGGATGAGCAGCCGCGGCTTCACCCGCATGGTCATCAACATGAGCCTGGGGGGCAGCGTACCCAGCAAGACCGAAGAGAGAGCCTTCAACCAGGCCTACAGCCAGAACGTGCTGAGCGTGGCGGCGGCGGGCAATGCGGGCAACACCAGCAAGTCCTATCCCGCCTCCTACAGCAGCGTGGTGAGCGTGGCTGCCATCGATGCCAACAAGCAGCTGGCCTATTTCTCCCAGCGCAACGATCAGGTGGAGCTGGCCGCCCCCGGCGTCTCTGTGCTCTCCACAGTGCCGACTGGGTACGCCTACTACAGCGGCACCTCGATGGCGACGCCGCACGTGGTCGGGGTGGCGGCGCTGGTCTGGTCACAACGACTGGAGTGCAGCAACGATCAGCTGCGCCAGACCCTGCGCAGCAGCGCCCAGGATCTGGGGGCTCTGGGGCGCGACAACAGCTTCGGCTACGGTCTGGTGCAGGCGAAGGCGGCCGCTGACAAGCTGGCGCTTGGCTGCGGGTCCGGGACCGGAGGCGGTGGCAGTAGCAAACCGGGTGGGCGCAAGTAACTGATTGTTGGCGTTGATCCCGTTGCGGCAAGGGCGGCAAACGGGCTCATCTGGTTGAGCTAGGCTTCAGTCACCACCCTCGTGGTGAGGGTGAAGCGGGAGGCGAAACAGGCGATGAAGCAACTGATGATGATCCTGGTGTGTGCCCTGGCGTTGGCGGGGTGCAGCTCGCAATACATCATGAGCACCAAGGATGGCAAGATGATCACCACCGACAGCAAACCCAAGCTGGATGAGAGTACCGGCATGTACCGTTACTACGACACCGAGGGGCGGGAGGTGATGATTAAGAAGGATGACGTCACCCAGATCATGGAGCGTTGAGGCTCTGCTCAAGCAACAAGGGCTGCCCGCGGGCAGCCCTTGTCATTTTTGGTGCTCAGGCCGTCTGGGGCACCTGGCGGTTCACCTGACCCACGAACAGCTGATGGAAACGGGAGTGGGAGTTGGCCAGCAGGCTGACCGGCGAACCCTGCTCCACTACTGTGCCGGCCTCCATCACCACCACCTTGTCCACCGACAGCAGCGGCTCCAGATGGTGAGCGATCACCAGGTAGCTGGCCTCCGGTCGGTAGCGATAGAGCAGCTCTGCCATCTTGCGCATGCCGCCGTGGTCGAGGTCCGAGGTGGCCTCGTCCAGCACGATGAGCGGGCGGCGCGACAGCAGGATGCGGGCGATCACCAGCAGCTGGGTCTCGCCGGCGGAGAGCTGCAGCTTGTCGAGCTCCTCGTCCAGCCGGCCGGCGCAGCGCTCGGCCAGCCCCACCCGGGCCAGTGCCTGCTCCAGTGCCGCGTCGTCGTGCTCGGTCAGGGGCGCCAGGTTGGCTCGCAGGGTACCGAAGAAGGTGAGCGGGATCTGGGAGACGGTGTCGTAGAGATCGCGCACCGCTTCCGGCGCCAGCCGGGAGAGCGGCTGCTCGCCGTAGTAGATCTCCCCCTGGGTGGCGGGATACATGGCCTGCAGCACCCCCAGCAGCGAGCTCTTGCCGGCGCCGGTACGGCCGCACACGCCCACCTTCTCGCCGGGGGCCAATTCGAAGTTGACCTTGTGCAGCGCCCACTGGCTGGTCTGGGGATAGCGCAGCCCCAGGTTGTCGAAGCGCACCTTGGGGTGAGGGGTGGCGAGGGCCTCCCCCTCCTGGCGCTCGCTCTCTATTTCGCTGTATTCGCGCACCCGCTCCACCGCGTTCATCACCTGCTCCACCTCGGCGAAGGTGCGGATGAGGGAGTTGAGCATGGCGGAGGCGGTAAAGGCGTAGGTGATGGCCACGGCCCCCAGCAGCGAGCTGTTGCCAAAGGCCACCATCAGCGCCACGGCGCCCACCAGGGCGGCGGAGAGCAGAGTCTGGTGCATGCCGAGCCAGCGGTTGATGGAGGTGGTGGTGTACCAGCTGCGCAGGTTGTTGTCATAGTGCAGCAGCACCTGATCCAGCGCGAAGCGCTCGGCCCCGGCCAGGCGCAGGGCGGGGGCGCCGCGGATGGTCTCGCTGATGCTGATATAGAGCGGCGAACGCAGCACCGACGCCTGTCGCCGCAGCTTGAGCTGCACCGCCCGGTAGCGGCGCTGCAGCACGTAGAGGGCCCAGCCCACCAGGGGGGCGATGAGCAGCAACAGCGGCATGTTGACGCCGATCACCACCACCTGCAGCGCCACCGACACCAGCATGCCGAACAGCCCCATCAGCATCGACAGCAGGATCTCCTGGGCTTCCCCCAGATCCCGGTCGAAGCGGTTGAGGATGCGCCCCTGCGGCACCTTGTCGAAGAAGGCCATGGGGGCGCGGCTGATGCGCCCCAGCATGCCGTCAAACAGGGTCCAGGCCAGCTTGAGGCCGAGTTTGTAGTTGATGACCCGCACCACCATGATGCAGGTGAGGGAGCCCGCTCCAAGCAGCACATAGATGCCGAGCAGCTCGCTCACCTCGGTCACCCCGGCCTTGCCGCCGAGCCAGAGATCCGAGGCGATGCGCAGCCCCTCCTGACCCAGGGTGAGCAGCAGGGCGAGCAGGATGGCGCCGGGGGCGGCCAGGCGCTGCCACATGAAACCGAACAGCCCCCAGTCCACCTTGCCCTCCACCACCTTCTCTTCATTGAACTGCTCCGCCTCCTGGGGCGGCACCGGCGGGGTGGGCTGGGGATGCTGGATAAGATCCGCCAGCTGGTGGGCATCGAGCTCCACCAGTTCGCCCTGCTCGATGCGGATCACCCGATCGCAGTGAGCCAGCACGTCCGGGTCGTGGCTGACAAGGAGCCGGGTCGGCCCCGGCTTGAAGGCGAGCCCCCGCTGCAGCACCTGGGCCGAGACGATGGGGTCGAGCGCCGAGAGGGGGTTGTCCAGCAGCAGGATGTCGGCCTGGGCGTAGAGGGCGCGGGCCAAGGCGACTCGCTGCTGCTGGCCGCCGGAGAGGCGGGTGCCGAGCTCGCCCACCAGGGTCTGATCGCCGTGGCTGAGCAGTTCGAGGTCGGCGCCCAGCGCACAGGCCCCCAGCACCCAGCGATAGCGCTCGGCGTGCCAGGGCTGGCCAAACAGGATGTTGTTGCGGATGGTGTCGTTCATCAGCCAGGGCTTGTGGCCCAGATGGGCGACCCGGCCGTGGCGGCGGATGCTGCCCTCGAAGCTGTCGTCAAAGCCGGCGACCAGGTGCAGCAGGCAGCTCTTGCCCGCCCCGGTGGCGCCGGTGATCCCCACCAGTTCCCCCGGCTGGATAAACAGGCTGGCTCCCTGCAGCACGGTTTTTTGCTGGTGCAAGGCGGTGACGTTGTCGAGCCGCAGGCCGCCCACCGGCAAGCTGGGGTCGGTGAGATCCCTGTGTTGCTCGGGGCTGTTGAGAAACTCGCACAGCCGGTTGAAGCCGGTGTTGAAGTTGATCAGGGTGCGGATGAGGTAGGGCAGCCGCATCATGGGGATGCGCAGCACGGTGAACAGGGCGATGGTGGTGAACACCTGGGGCAGGGTGAGTTCTCTGCCCGAGACCAGATAGGTGGTGAAGGTGGCCAGGGTCACCAGCAGCGGGGTGCTCAACATCAGGCTCTCGTTGATGGCATCGAGCCTGAGCACCCGCCCCAGCACCCCCAGCTCCTGCTGGCGCTTGTGGCCGGCGGCCCGGGTGAAGAAGGCACCGAGCCCGTTCTGGCGCACCAGCCGCAGCTTCTTGATGTACTCCGCCAGTATGCCGTTGCGCTCGTCCTGCTGACGCTTGAGCTGCTGCTCCTGCTGATTCATGCGTCGCACCACCCGGGTAGAGATGAGCAGCAGCAGGGTGAGCACCGCAAAGCCCACCAGGCCGGCGCTGCCCACCTGCCACACCAGCAGGGCGATGGTGCCGAGCAGTTGCAGCAGCATGGTGAGCGGCATGGCGGGGTCGGCCAGAATCCAGGTGATGTCCCACACGTCCCGGTTGATGAGGTTCTGCACCCGGCCACCGGCCCGGTCGTCGAAGCTCTTGCCACCCAGCTTCATCACCTTGGCGAGCAGGGACTCGGCCAACAGGCGGCGGATGGGCATGTGCATCTTGAGTGCCAGCTGCAGCGAGTGCTCCGCCAGCATGCCGGAGGCGAGCACGGAGGCGAACAAGGCCAGGGCCAGCAACAGCTTGTGGCCGGTGTCAGCGCCGGTGCCAAGCTGGGTCATGCTGTGGTTGAGCAGCCAGGGGCTGGCCAGGGTGGCCAGCATGCCGAGCAGCTGCAGCAGGGTGAGCAGGCCGATGCGGCCGCGATACTGGCGCCAGATAAAGGCGGTGATGGGCCAGGGGCGCACCGGCTGGGCGGCGGTGAGCGCGAGGAAGGCGTCGGCGCGGCCATCGCGCCTGTCTTCCGGCAACAGGGGATAGAGATCGTCGAGGTTGACCTGGGGCTCGGTCAGCCCCTTGCGCTGCAACGGGCCGGTCCAGTGATAGAAGAGGCGGCTCAGCCAGCCGGCCGATATTTCCGGATGATCCAATGGGTGTCCTTATTATTTTGTGCTGCTTCCAGGGGGCGGGGCGGCTCATGGGCCGCCCTCGATATTGTCGTCTTGCTGCGGGCGCGAGCCCGGCGGGATCAGCGATCCCGATTCATGCGGATGAGCCGGTCCAGGATCTGCTCGCCATCGACCCGCAGGCCGTTGTGCTCGTACTCGTTGGTGATCCAGGCGCGGCTGTTGCCAAGCCCCTTGAGGGTGTCTCGGCTGTAGTCGAACTCCACGTACATGTCCTCGGCATAGACGGCGCAGGCCACCGGCACTTGGTTGCGGGCCAGCTGCACCGGGTCGTAGAGGGGGCCCCAGTCGGCCTTCTGGGCCAGCAGGTGGGCGGCCTCCTTGAGCGGGATGAGCTCGCGGAACTGCTCGAACATCCAGGGGAAGATCATCTCGCCGGTGAAGGCGAAGTCCTTGCCCGGCGCCCAGGCCAGGGCCGGGAACTCGCCCCTGACCCGCTCGGCCGCCCAGTTGCTGGCGCTCCCTTCGCAATAGATGGACTCGTGCAGGATGGCGAACACCGGGTTGGTGTTGAACGGCTGCATCGCCTGCAGCTGATAGAGGAAGGCGGGGTTGATCCGCTCGCCGATGAAGGCGTCTTCCAGCAGGTAATAGAGTTCTTCGAAGGCGCCGCTGGCACCCAGATCCAGCCCCTGCTGCTGCAACTGCTCCACCGTCAGACGTTGGCCGTTGGGCAGGCGCACCTCGTGGTTATGCAGGTGGTTGGCCAGCCGGTTGGCGATGGCCTGGGCATGGGGGAAGCGGGCGAAGAAGGCGCGGTTCTTGTCTGCCACCCGCTGGTAGGTGGCACGGTAGACCTCGTCCGCGCTGCGACCGATGGGGGCCACCCCGCCGGTGAGGTAGACCTCGTGCAGGCTGCCTGGGAACAGGGAGAGGTAGGTGAGGCTGCAAAAGCCGCCGAAGCTCTGGCCGAGCAGGCTCCAGGGGCGACCCGGGCTCAGCACTTCGCGAACGTACTCGGCGTCGCGCACTATGCTGTCGGCGCGAAAATGGCCGAGGTACTCCGCCTGCTGCCGGCCAGTGAGCTGGGCCAGTGCCTCGGCGCTGATGGGGCTGGAGTGACCGGTGCCACGTTGATCGAGCAGCAGCACCCGAAACTCCTGTAGAGCCCGCTTGATCCAGCCGCTGGCGGCGGTCGGGCGCGGGGCGCCAAAGCCGGGCCCGCCCTGCAGGAACAGCAGCCAGGGCAGATCGTCATGCAGCCTGTCCTGGCGGCAGAGGGTGCGGCCAAACAGGGTGAGGGTCTCCTCCTCATCCGGTCGCTGGTGGTCGAGGGGCACGGTGAAGAAGCGGGGCTCGCAATGGATGCCGTCCAGCACGTAACGCAACGGGCTGCTCATCTGGGGTCTCCCTGAGGGTAGGAAAATCGTCGGCCTCATCATAGCCCTGGCGCAGGAGCGGGTCACGCCGGTTTTCCAAATTGTTAACATTGTTGCCAAGTGAAAACGGGGGGCCGCAGGGTGATGAATTTATTGTCGGCAAGGGAGTTGACGGTGGCGGGCCGGCTGCACAAAGATGGCTCGCCTGCCGACGGGGCAGGGGTCGTAACAGGATGAGGTGGGCGCGATGAAGCCTGGGTGGAGACGATTGCGCAAAAAAGAGAAACGGGTGAACCCGGAGGGGATGCTGCAGACCGGTTTGTTGCTGTTCAGTGCCACCTGCGGCGCGACCCTGCTGCTGGCAACCTGCAACGGCAGCTGACCGGAATGAAAAAAGCCCGCTCGATGAGCGGGCTTTTCAAATTTGGCTCCTCCTACTGGACTTGAACCAGTGACATACGGATTAACAGTCCGCCGTTCTACCGACTGAACTAAGGAGGAATTGTGGTGCCCAGAGACGGAATCGAACCGCCGACACGGGGATTTTCAATCCCCTGCTCTACCGACTGAGCTATCTGGGCAACGGCGCGCATTAAACCCTTTCTGAACGGATGTGTCAACCGCATGGCGCAGATAGTCGCATCGTTCGCTCGACAAGTGAGCAATCAGGGTGTTTGTTGGGCGGTTTGGCCTGTTTTCATCCTGGGCGGCGGGTCGGCAGATGAAAAAAGGGGCCCTGGGGCCCCTTGTCATGGCTGTCGTGCTCAGTGGCGGCTGACGATGATCCGCCCGGTACTCATGTCACGGGCCTGACCGGTGACGCTGATCTTGAGCCCGTATTCGGGCAGCAGGCGACCGGCATCCGGGATCTCCTTGCTCTGGTAGCTGCGGGAATCCTTGAACACCCGGTTCGGGGTGATCCAGAAGTCGCGCAGCAGGGAGCCGCTCGGGTGCTTGAGGTTGAGCGGCTGCTGGAAGCCCAGGCTGAAGGTGGCGTCGTGGATCTGGTAGCGGGTACCGGCCACGGCGCCGTCGCTCCACTTGAGGGTGCGCTGATCCGCATCCACCACCCCGAGGAAGCCCTCACCCGGGTGGACTCCCACCCAGTTGTTGACCTGGCTGTTGTCCACGTACCAGAGCAGCATGCCCGGCTCGTAGCGCATCAGCTGGTCGGCCACATTGATGTGGGCCAGCCCCTTGTCCACTCCCGCATGGTTGCGCCACTCGGCCAGGTAGTAGTGATCCTTGGCCTCGTTGCCGTCGCTCTTCACGAAGCCGGCGAGGGTGAAGGGGGAGTTGCCCTCGGCACCGTCGCTCAGCAGGGTGTCGCCATCGGCGAGGATCTGCAGCTCGTCCACGAACAGCCCGTTCTCGGCCACGCCGCCGTCGCTCAGGTA
Organism: Aeromonas sp. QDB20; assembly: GCF_027707805.1. Classification (NCBI taxonomy): domain Bacteria; kingdom Pseudomonadati; phylum Pseudomonadota; class Gammaproteobacteria; order Aeromonadales; family Aeromonadaceae; genus Aeromonas; species Aeromonas sp. QDB20. The sequence goes on from NZ_JAPCJC010000026.1 coordinate 54,227, forward strand.
TTGCAGGGTCAGGGTGACCTGCTGACCGGCCCAGGGGGTGAGGTCGAACTCGGCATCGGTCCAGCCATTGGAGTTGCCGGTGATGCCGACCCCGAAGCCGACCCCGTTGGGATCGTCACTGGTGGTCAGGTTGCCCGCGATGGGCTGGCCGTTGACCAGCACCCTGGCGTAGTCGTACCCCTCTTCAATCTGATACCAGGCCTTGAAGTTGAGGCTGGCGCTCTGTTTGCCGCTCAGATCCAGCTTGAGGCTCATGCGGTTGTCGAGGTTGTTGCCCTTGCCGCCGTGGTACTCGTACTGGCCGGCGTAGGGCGGGTTGAGCGGGATCTGCTTGGCCGGCAGGTTGATGCGCACCACGTCGTCGTTGCGCCCCTTGTCGTTGGCCTGATCCAGCATGTAGACGTTGCCGCGCGGGCTGAGATCGGCGAGCTGCACATTGCTGCCGTGCAGCCAGTTGCCGCCGAGGGAGGCCTGCAGGAACTCCTTGGCCCAGGCGGAGAACCCGGTTGGCTCGGTGCCGCCGATGACCCCGGCCCAGGAGCCGGAGGACATGATGGACCAGGTCGCCACCGGTTCGCCCTTGCCGGTGTACTTGGTGTCGTACTCGTCCGGCAGCCCCAGATCGTGGCCATATTCGTGGGCGCAGACCCCGGCCGCCGCATCGATGGGCTGGATGGTGTAGTCGTAGGCGGCAAACTTGCCACCGAAGTTCTGGCTCGGGCTGCTGGTGCCCGGGATGGGGTAGGGGGCACCCAGGTTCCAGCGGTGTGCCCAGATGGCGTCTTCGCCAAGATCGCCGCCACCGGCCTCCTCGCCGACGCTGGAGTGGAAGATCATCAGGTGGTCGATGAGGCCGTCCGGCTCGTCCCGGTTGCCGTTGCCGTTGAGATCGTAGCGATCCTCCTGGTCAAACTCGGACAGATCGATGGAGGGGTCGCCCGCCACCTGGATCAGCGCCTCCTTCACCAGCTCCCGGATGGTGTTCGGAGTGGCATTGGCGCCGTAGTAGGCGGCGTTCTTGCTGGCGGTATACCAGCCCGCCACCTGGCCGCGCACGCTGTAGCTCTTGCCTGACTGCTGCTCGTAGAACTGGCGCATGGAGATGAACTGCTCGCCGTTCGGGCCGGCATAGCCCTTGGACGAGAACAGCAGGTCGTTGTAGTGCTCCGGGGTGTAATCCGGGTAGTACATCTTGGTGAGCTCGGGGCGGATGCTGTTTTTCGGGTAGTCGGGGAAGTCCACCAGGATGGCGAGGATCTTGTCCTTGCGCATCTTGCCCTGATAGTGCTCCCGCTCGATGGACTTGAGCAGCAGAGTGGGCACCCGATCGCCAGGACGGGCGGTGCCGTTGAGGCGGATCTTCTTGAGGATGGTCTCCCGCACCTTGCCCTCTTTCACCGCCAGGGTACCGCTGTTGCCCTGATAGGCCCGCGACTTCTCGCGATAGTAGCTGGCGAGGGCCGCCTGCTCCTGCTCGGGGGAGGCCAGGGTCGGGATGCGGCCGCTCTTCTTGAGCATCTCCAGCACCTTCACCTCGTCGGCCAGGGGGGCATCGAACGGACCGTGGACCGGGGCGGCTATGGCATGGTTTCCAATCATAAGGGTTGAGCCGACAAGCAGGCTCATTATTGTTTTTTTAGGCATTATCTATGTGCTCCTTCACATGATAAAAAGGGAGCCTCACTGGCTCCTCTTTCCGTACGGGCGATGGATTGCCCGCGTCCCTTGATACACTCCGTGGATGGCCTTGTCACCGTCGCGCTGCTGGTGGATCCTGCTGATTTCAAACGGCTTGCTGGCGGTGTCGCGTGGTTTTGACACATCCGAGCAAAGCTCCATATGGAGCAATTCTGTTTTGGCGGCAGATTACCCTTTATTAACCTTTTGTGATGGCACCCCATTTGGGGTGGCTGCCGACGACGGCTTATCTTGGTCTGCCGCATTGAGCCGGATGGGCTGTGCGAGTATGCTTTGCCGCAACCGGGCCTGCGGGGCGGCAGATGGCCGAGATGGCACCGTCCGCGCTGGCATTTGATCACAACACAGTCGCATCTGGGGTTAATATGAGTCTTGATATGCAAGAGTGGCGCGAAGAGACCACCGCCATCGTCAACGAGTTGCTGGCCGATGGCAGCAACCCGGATCTGGAGTACGAGATTGAGCACCACTTTGCCTGCCAGGATTTCGATCTGCTGGAGAAGGCGGCGGTCGACCTGTTCAAGGCCGGTTTCGAAGTGACCGATGCCGAAGAGATGGAGCTGGATGACGGCGCCACCATCTTCTGCTTCGACGCCACCGTCGAGTGCAAGCTGGACATCGAGACCATAGTGGCGGACATCGCCACCATGCTGCCCATCCTCGAGAAATATGGTGTGGATTACGACGGCTGGGGCACCTACTTCCAGGAGTAAGTTGCCTGATGTGTGCCAGCTACTGCTGCGCGCCAGAAACAACAAGGCCACCCTCGGGTGGCCTTGTTGTTGTGAGCATCACGCCTGTGGCAACTGGTAGCAGCGGGCAAACTCGGCGGGGGGCAGCGGGCGGCTGAACAGGTAGCCCTGCAACCGGTCGCAGCCGGCCTGCACCAGCCACGCCTGCTGCTCTTGCGTCTCCACACCTTCGGCGGTGATCTTGATGCCGAGCTCGTGGCCCAGCCCGATGACGGAGCGCACGATGGCGGTGGTGGCCTGGTTGGTGACCAGCTCCTGCGTGAAGCTTTTGTCGAGCTTGAGGGTCGCTACCTGCAGCCGTGGCAGATAGGCCAGACTGCAGTAGCCGGTGCCGAAGTCGTCGATGGCGAGCTGAAAGCCCGCCTCGATCAGGCAGGCCAGGTTGCTCTCTATCTCGTCGGCGTTCTCCATCAGCACCCCTTCGGTGATCTCCAGCTCCAGCTGCCAGGGGGCGAGGCCGTGACGTTCGATGCAGGCGAAGATCTGCGGGCAGAGCTCGGGATCGCGAAATTGCAGCGGCGACAGGTTGATGGAGAGCACCAGATCCGGTGCATCGGCCTGCCAGCGGGCCAGCTGGGCGCAGCCCTGCTCCAGCATGTGGCAGCCGAGCAGGCCGATGAGCCCCAGCTCTTCCGCCAGCGGGATGAATTCGTCCGGCGAGATCATGCCGAGCTCGGGATGGGGCCAGCGGCAGAGCAGCTCGGCCCCGTGCAGCTGGCTGGTGCGGGTGCTGATGATGGGCTGGTAGACCGCGGTCAGCTGGCCGGACTTGATGGCGAGCGGCAACTGGGCCGCGATGAGCTGACGACGCTTGAGCTTGGCATCGAGTTCGGGGTCGAACAGGGTGCAGTGCTGCTGCTGACGCTTGCCCTGGGCCAGGGCGGCCTCGGCGTGGCTCAGCAGCCGTTCGGCGTCGTTGGCCTTGCCGTGGGCGATGCCGAGGAACACCGGGATCTGGATCCTGTGCTCTTCCACCTGATAGGGGACCATCAGCGCCCCCTGCAGACGGCTGCTCCAGTTGGCCAGCGGCTCGTTCAGTTCGGGCAGCAGCATGGCAAAGTCGTCGGCGGCCACCCGGCACACCAGCGACTGGGGCGGAGCCAGCTGCTGCAGGCGACGGGCCACCTGGCTGAGCAGGCGGTCGGCGACCCGGATGCCGAAGCGGTCGTTGATCTCGCGAAAGTGTTGCAGGTCGACCAGCACCAGGCTCGCCTTGCGGGCGCCGAGGTGACGGCTGGTCTGCAGAAAGTGGGAGAGCTTGAGCAGGCCGGTCAGGCTGTCGTAGTGCTGCTCCTGCTGCAACTGGGCCTGGGTGGTGCGCAGCCCGGTGATGTCGCGGCTCAGGGTGAGGATGCCGAGGGAGTTGCCCTCGTCGTCCGGCACCTCGACCCGGGTCACCTCCAGATGGCGGCCCTGGCCGTTGGCATCCACCAGGCAGTATTCACCCCGTCCCATCGGCAGTTCGGTGGAGAGGCGGTGGGCCACCCGCTGGCCGAGGGCCTCGCTGGCCGCCATCCCCATGAAGTCGAGAAAGGCCTGGTTGCAGTCGATCAACAGCCCCTGATGGTCTTCCAGCCGGATCGGATCCGGGATGGCGTCCAGCAGGCGGCGTTGCAGCAGTTGCTGCTGGCGGAAGGTCTGCTCCAGCTCCTTGCGCTGATCTATCTCGTTGACCATGCCGAACAGAGCCACCGGCTTGCCCTGCTCGTCGTAGAGCGGGATCTTGTGGATCTCCATCCAGCTGGTGGCGTCGCCGTTGTTGCAGTGCAACTGCTGATAGAGCAGGGGTTTGCCCTCCGCCAGCAGGCGCAGATCCTCTTCCCGAAAGATGTCGCCCCAGGGCATGTCGGCATCCGTCTTGCCGACGAGATCCGCCGGCAGCGGCAGACCCGCCTGCTCCGTGAAGGCACGGTTGGCAAACAGGTAGCGCCCATCCGTATCCCGGCAGAAGATATTCATGGGTAGCTGGTCGATGATCTGCTGCAGCAGGGGCAGGGTGAGCAAGGAGTTCACACAGACACTCACGGGGGAAATTTCGAGCAAATCTATGATAGCAGGCTGGTTTTGTAAAGCTTGGGTTAAGGCTGACTCATTTCTGCCGATCCCTGCTGACAGTCTCTGTCGCTGCCGCCATAATAGCCGCCGGTCGGCCGAGGGCCGGATTATATGGATGAGAGAAGCAGCATGAAAAAGATAGTGGGAGTAGCACTGGCCCTGTTGATGGCCGGTTGTGCCAGCGACAACAATGGCGGCGAGCAGTACCGCTATACCCCGCCAGTAGCCAAGGCGACCAACAACACCCAGGAGATGCAGATCCCGGTGGATCTGGTGTGGGCCCGCGCCGAGAAGTGGTTTGGCGATCATGGCCTTAACATCGAAAACAGCCAGCGTGGCTCCGGCCTGATGACCGCCAACGTCGAGAACTCGGCCGACGGTCTGGAGTGGCTGGATTGCGGTACCATGGGCTCCAAGGTCGCACTGGGCAACCCCAACCTGCAGATCAACCTGATCATCACCCAGAGCGGCAACAACAGCGTGGCCACCGTCAACGTCAAGGGCAACACCCAGCTCTACTTCGTCGAGTCCTCCGGCGAGCGGGTACCGGCTCCTTCCATCACCCCGGTGTGCGTCTCCCGCGGCAGCCTGGAACAGAGCCTGTTCTCCACCCTCGCCAACTAAGGTTGCGCCGAGTACCAGCAAAAACCCCGTTGCCTGCAACGGGGTTTTTTGTTTCCGGCCTGGTGGAAGGGGAGATGCGGGCCGCTGTTGATAGCCGCAAAAAACAACCCCCGGCAGGGCCGGGGGCTGGATAGAGTCGGGTGACTCAGCGGGCGACGTCGCCGTGAAACAGCGTCTGTTCGCCGGCTTTGAGCACATACCCCTTCCACGGGAAGAGGGCGTAGCCGCTGCCTTGCCACGACCAGTTGCCTTCTGCGCCTTGGCGGGTGAGCAGGTGTTGCTCGCCGCTCGGCAGGGTCAGCTCGGCCTGGCTCTGATCGGCGTTGAACAGCACGAAGGCGCTGCCGGTCTGGCTGGCATCGGTCGGATTGAGCCGGATGCCCTGCTCGAACAGCCGTACGCACTGCCTGGTCAGGGCTGACCACTGATAACCGGCGCTGGCACGGCAGCCGTGGACATCCTGATCATTGCCGACCAGGTGTTGTTCCGGGGTACTGCAGGCCGCCAGCAGCAGGGAGGCGGCCATCAGGGTCAAGGTGCGCATGGTTACTCCTTGGCATCCCGCTCGATGACGATGTTGGAGAAGCCCAGCTCCTTGAAGTAGTTCTCCCGGTAATCCTTCACGCTCTTCTTGTCGCGCCGGCATACCTGGGCCAGCTGCTCCTCCATGGCGTGGAAGCTGGTGAGATCGATCCCTTCGGCGGCGGCAACGGCATCATAGATGCTGTTGAACTTGTCGTTGGCGTAGCCGATCTCCTTGGCCTGCTTCTTGTAGGTGTAAGTAATCTTGAACGCCATGGCGTTATTCCTTTGCTTTGGCTTGCTTGCGCTGGACGTACAGATAGAGGCTCTCTACCTTTTCCCGCGCCCAGGGAGTTTTTCGCAAGAATTTCAGGCTGGACTTGATGCTGGGATCCTGGGTAAAGCAGCGGATATTGATCTCCTGCCCCAGTTTTTCCCAGCCGTAGTGTTCGACCAGGGCGGTGACGATGGCCTCCAGCGTCAGCCCGTGCAGCGGGTTGTTCTTCTGGGAAGCGGGTTGATCGCTCATGCCTGCTCCGCCAGCTTGGCAAAGGGCTGACCCATGCGGGTGGTGACCCCGTTGGCCAGATGGGGTTCGAACCCGGCCAGCATGCCCGGGCCAAACAGGCAGACGACGGTACTGCCCAGCTTGAACAGACCCATCTCGGCGCCTTTTTGCAGGGTGATGGCCTCGTCACCTGTGTAGTCCCAGCGCACCACCTTCTTCTCTTTGGTCGGCGCTATGTTGCCGGCCCAGATGGTTTCGATGCTGGCCACGATAGTGGCACCGACCAGCACCAGCGCCATGGGGCCGTGCGGGGTGCGGAAGGTGGCCACCACCCGCTCGTTGCGGGCAAACAGGTTGGGCACGTTCTCGGCGGTGAGCGGGTTGACGGAGAAGAGATCCCCCGGCACGAACACCATGCTCTCCAGCACGCCGTCCAGCGGCATGTGGATGCGGTGGTAATCCTTGGGCGCCAGGTAGATGGTGGCGAAGTCGCCATCCTTGAACGGCGCCACCAGATCCTCATAACCGCCCAGCAGCTCGCGGGCGCTGTAGTCGTGGCCCTTGGCCTGGATGATGCGACCCTGCTGGATCGGGCCGAGCTGGCTGACGGTGCCATCCACCGGCAGCGCCAGGGTCATGGCATCCTCGACCAGGGGGCGGATCCCCGGCTTGAGCTCGCGGGTGAAGAACTCGTTGAAGCTCTTGTAGTGGGCAGGGCTCTCGTGCAGCGCCTCGCTCATGTCGACCTGGTACTGCTTGATAAAGGCCTCGATCACCTTGGTGGTGAGGTTGCCCGCTTCGGCGGCGGCAAGCTTGCCCACCAGGCGGGAGAGGGTGTGTTTGGGCAGACAGTATTGACCGGCAATTTTCAGGTTGTCAGTAATGCTCATGTTCATCATCAACGTAGGTTAAACAGGGTCACAGGCGTGCCTGTTGGCGACCGTGACGGGCTTCCTGCATGGTTTCCAGGATGCGGTGATAGTTGTGGAAGCGATCGGCGCTGATGGCGCCCGCTTCGACCGCGGCGCGCAGGGCGCAGCCGGGATCGTCCTTGTGGGTACAGTCGCGGAACTTGCAACCGCCCAGATAATCGCGGAACTCGACGAAGCACCAGGTGATGCGGTCGGCCTCCAGATGCCAGAGGGCGAACTCGCGGATCCCGGGGGAGTCGATGAGATCGCCGCCGCTCGGGAAATGATAGAGCCGCGCCGTGGTGGTGGTGTGTTGGCCGAGTCCCGAGTTTTCGGAGATCTCGCCGGTGAGCACATCCAGCCCCGGCATCAGGGCATTGGTGAGCGACGACTTGCCGACCCCGGACTGGCCGACGAAGATGCTGATCTTGTCGGTCAGGGCGGCTTTCAGCTCATCGAGCCCTTCGCCGCTCTCGCAGCTCACCAGCAGTACCTCGTAATTGAGCTTGCGGTAGGTTTCGAGCTGGCGCTCGATGCGGGCGCGGGCGGCATCATCGAGCATGTCGACCTTGTTCAGCACGATGAGGGGACAGATCTCCACATCCTCGGCGGCCACCAGATAGCGGTCGACGATGTTGGTGGAGAACTCGGGCATCACCGCCGAGACGATGATGATCTGGTCGATGTTGGCGGCGATGGGTTTGACCCCGTCGTAGAAATCCGGCCTGGTCAGCACCGAGTGACGCGGGTGCACCGCCTCGATGACGCCGGCGGTCGCGGCATTGAGGCCGGGACGCCACACCACCTTGTCGCCGCACACCAGGCTGCTGATGCTGCTGCGTCGCAGGTTGCTGCGGTGGATGGCACCATCGCTCGCCTCGACGTCTGCGTGCTGACCAAAACGGCTGATCACCACCCCTTCGATGGCCGGCCCGAACAGGGTGTCATCCACCTCTGTGGTGTGCTCTTTTTGCAGCCGACGCTCGCGGTTGGCCTGGACGCGCCTTTGTTGACCCAGATTGAGTTTTGCTTTCTTTGCCACTCGATTCGCCAGTTTATGAACAGATCCAAAGCCAGTATGATACATGCAAATTGGCAAAATTCCGCCATTCCTCCCAATAGAGAGAGCAATCATGACAGTCAGCGCGCAGAACCTGGTATGGATCGACATGGAGATGACGGGCCTTGACCCTGAAGAAAACGTGGTACTGGAGATTGCCACCATCGTCACCGACAAGGACCTGAACGTGCTGGCCGAAGGGCCGGTCATCGCCATTCACCAGAGCGACGAAGAGCTGGCCAAGATGGACGACTGGAACGTCAACACCCACACCAAGAGCGGTCTGGTGGCCCGGGTCAAGGCGAGCCAGCACGACGAGGCGAAAGCCGTCGCCGAGACCCTCGAGTTCATTCGCCTGTGGGTCCCGGAGCGCACCAGCCCGCTGTGCGGCAACAGCATTGGCCAGGATCGCCGCTTCATGGTCAAGCACATGGCTGATCTGGAAGCCTTCTTCCACTATCGCAACGTCGATGTCAGCACCATCAAGGAGCTGGTACGCCGCTGGCAGCCGGCGCTGCTGGATCAGTTCAAGAAGAGCGGTACCCACCAGGCGCTGGACGACATCCGCGAATCCATTGCCGAACTGCAGTTTTACCGCAGCCACGTCTTCAAGATCTGACGCCCAGGCAAGGGATTGCCCCGCTCTGGTTGCTAAAATCGACAGTTCGACCAGCTTTTGAGCGAACGCGCGCAACCAGACAAAAAAGCCCTTGCAATTGGAATGACTGCTCTTATAATTCGGCTCCCGTACAGTAGCGCAAGCAACCAAATGCTGTACGGCCTGTTTTAAGGTAGTTGCGGGAATAGCTCAGTTGGTAGAGCACGACCTTGCCAAGGTCGGGGTCGCGAGTTCGAGTCTCGTTTCCCGCTCCA
>NZ_JAPCJC010000027.1:0-62258 GCF_027707805.1 Aeromonas sp. QDB20
AGGCAGCCTGTCAAGGTATTCGAAGAGTACCGTCAGGCGGCATAGGCGAGTGTCGCACTTCGAAGTTGAATTCGCGTACTGACTGTACCAGTTTCGTTGTTATGACGTTCATAAATTATATCAGCACCAGTAATGTATTCAGTTTTTTCTGGATGAAGAACTCGAAGGCGAAGATAATTCCCATCGGGAAGTTGAAAGTCTCTATGTGCATGACCTTTTGATAATTCAGGTAGATCTCTATCTACATTATATGCATCCCGAAATATTAACTGATTTTCGGAGTGTGCATCCATATCTAATTCTTTTTTTGCTGTGTTAAGTTGAGCTAGTCGTCTCTTTAGTTGGTCTATTCTTTTTTCATCTTTATTTATTTGAGCTGTAGCAATTAAAGATTCATAATCCTCTATGTCTGTTAGCACTAAATCTAGAGCTGATATATTATAGCCATCTCTTATGGATTTTAATTCTGCTTTTTGACGATACTCTTTTGTTGTATCACTCTCTCGGTCTCTTTTTAATAAACTATTTTCTGGGCCTAATAAATCTGGATATAGAGCTCCACCTAGATCCAAAGCATTATCATATGTCGATTTTGTCATACTCCCTTTTGATGCAATTTTCGTCATTCCACGAATTGCATTAAGAGTGATCCATTCTTGGTTTATTCTTTCTTCTGTATTACTCATGCTTAACCTTTTTAAGTGATGCTTAGAAGGTTTTTATATACAAACCTTAATTATTTAAATGTAACCTGCCGTTCACAAATTTATTTATGTGAGTTGGAGTCAAGCTGATTCTATATTATTGCCATTTAGGTCGAGCACAAAGGCGGCGTAATAGCCGGGGTGATAATTGCGCTCACCGGGGGCGCCGTTGTCTTGGCCCCCATTGGCCAGCGCTGCCTGATAGAAGCGATCCACCATGGCCCTGTCTTGTGCCTGAAAGGCGAGGTGATGACGGCCGGTCAATACCCCCAGCGCCGCCGGGCTGTCGATGGCGGTGACAAACAGCTCGTCTGCCCAGAAGTAACCCTCACCGGTGCCGCCTATGGGGATATCGAGGGCGGCCAGTGCGGCCGTGTAAAAACGCTGGCTGGCAGCCAGGTCTTTCACCACCAGCTGGAGATGGTCGATCAGCCGACCGCGATGCAATGTTTGTGTTTCCATACACCACCTTGCTTTGCATGTTGTGGATGAGTCGCCGGCCGCCCCTCGCTGTGATCGACAGGAGCTGGCAAGTCGCTGGCATGGCTACCGCCCCTGAATTTCAGCTTCCAGTGTGCTGCTTGTTACCTGTGAGAGGGTTGGCATGGCTCATGGGGAGACTCCGACGAGGTATGTGTTGCCATTTGGCTATAGTAACGCCCCTTGGATGGGGGAACAGGGGGCAGTGAGTTATTTCTGAGCAAGATCAATAAATTGATAGATATGGCGAGAGCAGAGGGGGCGGGCAGGAGAAGGCGGCGTGGATGCCGCCGTCCCCAAGTGATCGGTTTCTGGATTAGCGCTGCGTGCAGGTGAGAGTTGGCTGGCCGACACGCTCCAGCCTGGCTTCGCCCCCCTTGGTAAAGAGGGTGAGGTTTTGCCCTTCATAACGAGCACCGCTGGCGCTGGGGGTTTCATAGGCGAGCACCTGCAGCGGGTCAGTACCCTCGTCCAGGTTGATCACCGCGGCGGGCCGCTTGGCCTCGTTGTAGAAGTAGGTGGAGAGGGTGACATTATTGCCACACTGGTAGTCCACCGGGCTTGGCACCATCAGCTGGCCGCCCTTGATCTGCAGTTCGGTGATCCGCAGCTGGTAGCTCTCTTCCACGCACTGGCGCAGATCGCTCGCCTTCCAGCAGTCGTTGCGCCCCTTGATCCAGCCGCGCTGGATGGCGCGCTCGGTTTTCTGCTGCTCGGGTGAGAACGCGGCAATTGCCTTGGGGTAGAGGGCCGCCAGCTCGTTATCCAGCGCCGCCAGCGCGGCATCCTTGCTGATCAGGGTTTCGGCGGCGCCTTTCGCCTTGGCGCAATCGAAGGAGGGGGTGGCAGCGGTGGCCAATAAAGGGGCAAACAGCAGAGTGGCAAGTAAGGTCTTGTTCATCGAGGGGGCTCCAGCAAGGGGGACCCGGCTACTAAAGCACAATGGCGCTGGGCCGCCGAGCATTTTTTGCGCCGGGCGGCCCCAGACAAGGGGAGGGAGATCAGGCCAGCGCCAGGGACTGGCGGGCGCGCCACAGCCGCTCGTGGAAGAAGAACACGACCGTGTTGATGGCAGGCTCGATCATCGCCATCACGCCGCCGGTGAGCAGCTCGCCGCTCAGCAGGTAGGCGACGCCGAAGGCCACCGAGAAGTGCACCAGGGCGAAGCTGCTGGTCTTGGCCTGCAGGCTGTGGTGGGGCTTGAGCTTGTGCCAGCCAAGATCATGGAAGTAGAAGGCGACCGTGTTGACGGCGGGTTCGATCAGGGCGATCAGGCTGGCGGTGAGCAGTTCACCGGTCAGCAGGTAAGCCACGGTGAAGGCCACAGTGAAGTGCAAAACGGCAAAGCTGATGGTCTTTTTCATGATGGCGGCTCCCTCTGGTGATGAGCAGAGTATCCCTCGAAATTGCATTAAATGAAAATCATTCTCATCTAATGATTGGATAGGGACGACCTATCAAGTGAGAGCACTCTCACCGGATTGGGAGTTGCCTGGGGCCACAGCGGCGCTAGAGTGAGCCTTTGCCATGAAAAAGGAGCTTTCATGCATATGAATATCAACGCCACCCTGATGGGGCAGTTTATCCTGTTGTTGATGATCATCGTCGGCGTCGTGGCCTGGCGACTGGCCCGCCGCAAGAGCAAGCATCCGGCGCTGATCACAGTGCTGTGCATGCTGCTCAGCCTGGCCCCGCCTTTCGCCCTGCTGGCGCTGCTTATTCTGGCGCTCTGGCGGGATCTCCCCGCAGAGGTTGGCACCCGGCAATAGCAGTCCCTTTAGCCACAACTGCCGCAGTAATAGAAAAGCCCCTCGCGGGGCTTTGTCGTTTTTGTGACGGATGAACGGTCAGGCCTCGGCCTTGTTCAGCCACTCCACCTTGTACTGGGCGCCGGCGCCCTGCGCCAGTTTGGCGCACAGAGGTTTGAGGAAGGCTTCAATCTGCTCGTCCAGCATCCAGGGGGGGCTCACTATCAGCATGCCTGAGCCGTTCATGCCCCAGTCCTTGGTCTGGCCGGCCACTTCCAGCTCGGCCACCAGCACGTTACCGAAGTTCTCCCGTTTGATGGCGCGCAGCATGTCGCGGGACTTGTCCGCCTCTTCACCCAGAATGGGATACCAGAGGGCGTAGATGCCGGTGGCCCAGCGTTTTTGCGCCTTTTTCAGGGTATCGACCACTGCGAAGTAGTCTTCTTTGAGCTCATAGGGCGGGTCTATCAGCACCAGGCCGCGGCGCGGGGTGGGCGGCAGCAGGGCCACCAGCCCCTCAAAGCCATCGCGATGGTGGACGGCGACGCGGGGGTCGTAACCCATGTTGGCGCGAAGGTCCTCCACCTCGTTGTTGTGCAGCTCCATCAGCGCCAGCTTGTCCTGCTCGCGGGCGAGGCGGCGCGACAGTTCCGGCGAGCCGGGGTAGTAGCGCAACTGACCATCGCTGTTCATCTCCTCGATGACGCCCAGATAGGGCGCCATGGCGGACCACTGGGCCCGCTCGTCCCACAGCCGGCCGATGCCGTCGGCATACTCCGCCTTCTTCTGCGACCAGTCGCCGCGCAGGTCGTAGAGACCGCCGCCGGCATGGGTGTCCAGCACGATGAAGGGTTTCTCCTTCTTCTTGAGGGACTCGATGATCAGGGCCTGAACGGCGTGTTTCAGCACGTCGGCGTGGTTGCCGGCGTGAAAGGCGTGGCGATAACTCAGCATATTAGGTCTCTGAGGGGGCCCTGCTGGGCCCCCAGTAACAATAGATAGTTCAACAGGTTGCGGCTGTCGCCGCGAAACAGGGTGAGGCTGCGCAGGGTCTGCAGCAGCACTCCCTGTTGCAGGCGCTCCAGCTCCAGCTCGTGGGCCAGCATGGCCTGATACTCCTGCTCGCCGAGCCGCGCCTTGGCGCTCGCTCGCAGGGTGCGCCAGGGGCCGAGCACCGCCTCGGTTTGCACCAGCGCCGGTTGCAGGTCGGTGAGATCCACCGGGATGCTGCTCTGATCCAGCCGGTGCAGCAACAGGGCCAGATTGACGTTGCCCCCCTGCGCCTGCACGCTGAGCCAGTCCTGGCTGCGCGCGCCGTAAACCTCGCCGCTCCACTGCCAGAAGTCGAGCGGGCCCGGCAGTTCGTGGGCGTCGATCCGCTCGCTCGTCATCAGCTGTTCGTCACGCAAGGAAGGCCTGCTCCATGGTTTCCAGCTCCTCAGAGAGGCTCATCCACTCAAGCTCCACCCCTTCCAGCTCCTCCTTGATGGGGCCCTGGGACTTGAGCAGTTCCGAGAGCTTCTGCTTGGCGCTCTCTTCATAGATGGCGGGGTCGGCCAGCTGCTCTTCCACCGCGGCCAGCTTGGCCTGCAGCTTCTCCATGCTGGTTTCGAGCTTCTCCAGCTTCTGGCGCAGCGGTCGGGTCTGTTGCCGGAACTCCGCCTCGCGCCGCTTCTGATCCTTGCGCGCCACCGCCGAGTTGGCGGAGACGACGCCGTCGTCCTGTTTGGCGTTGGCCTCTTTCTCCTGCTCGCCGAGCCACTTGTGGTAGTCGTCCAGATCGCCGTCGAAGGCCTCGACCCGGCCACCGTGCACCAGATAGAAGTCATCTGTGGTGGTACGCAGCAGGTGACGGTCGTGGGAGACCACCACCATGGCGCCCTCGAACCCTTGCAGCGCCATGGTCAGAGCGTGGCGCATCTCCAGATCCAGGTGGTTGGTCGGTTCATCCAGCAGCAGCAGGTTGGGCTTTTGCCAGGTGATAAGGGCCAGCACTAGCCGCGCCTTCTCGCCACCGGAGAAGGGGGCAACCTTGTCGAGCGCCTTGTCGCCGTGAAAGCCAAAGCTGCCCAGATAGTTGCGCAGCTCCTGCTCGGTCTTGTCCGGCGCGAGGCGTACCAAGTGATCGAGGGGTGAGTCATCCAGGCGCAGGGTCTCCAGCTGATGCTGGGCGAAGTAGCCGATGCTCACCCCGGCGCTCACTTCCAGCTTGCCGGAGAGCGGCGGGTTGGAGCCCGCCAGCATCTTGATGAAGGTGGATTTGCCGGCGCCGTTGCGACCTAGCAGGCCGATGCGCGAACCCGGTACCAGGTTGAGTTTGATCTTCTCCAGGATCACCTTGTCGCCGTAACCGGCGCTGAGGTTCTCCATGGCAATCAGCGGGGTCGGCAGGGCCGACGGCTCGCGAAACTCGAAGCTGAACTCGGAGTCGGCGTGGGCGGGCAGGATCTTCTCCATCCGCTCCATGGCCTTCAGGCGGCTCTGGGCCTGACGGGCCTTGGAGGCCTTGTAGCGGAAGCGGTCCACATAGGATTGCATGTGGGCCATCTCCCGCTGCTGCTTCTCGTACATGGACTGCTGCTGGGCCAGGTGTTCGGCGCGCTGCAGTTCGAAGTCGGAGTAGCCGCCGCTGTATTCGTTGAGCTTGCCGTTCTCGATATGGATGATGCGAGTCACCACAGAGTCGAGGAAGTCGCGGTCGTGAGAGATGAGCACCAGCGTGCCCTGATAGCCCTTGAGCCACTTCTCCAGCCAGATGACGGCGTCCAAATCCAGGTGGTTGGTCGGTTCATCGAGCAGCAGCAGATCGGAGCGGCAGAGCAGCGCCTGGGCGAGGTTCAGGCGCATGCGCCAGCCACCGGAGAAGCTGCGCACCGGCGAGCCAAGCTGCTCGTCGCCAAAGCCGAGGCCGTGCAACAGCTCGGCGGCGCGGGCGCGGATGCTGTAGGCGCCTATGGTGTCGAGCTTGCCGTGCAGTTCGGCCACCAGCAGACCGTTGTCATCCTGCTCGGCCTGGGCGAGCTCGGCCTCCAGCGCGCGGAACTCCTTGTCGCCGTCGATTACGTAGTCGAGGGCGGAGCAGTCCAGCGCCGGGGTCTCCTGCGCCACCCCGGCAATCTGCCAGCCGGCGGGCAGGCTGAAGCTGCCGCTGTCGATGGCCAGCTCGCCCCGTACCAGTGCAAAAAAGGTGGACTTGCCACAGCCGTTCTTGCCCACCAGACCCACTTTGTGGCCGGGGTGAATGGTGGCGGATGCGTTGTCCAGCAGCTTGCGGCCGCCGCGGATCAGTTCGATTTGACTGGCAACTATCATGGATTGGTCTGCTTGGCTCAAATGAAGGAGAAAAACTGGCGCGGATCTTACGTGAAATGGCGCCGGTTTGCACTTTAGGTACGGGGCTGCTACTGGCTGGCACCACAAAAACATGTCATAACAGAACTATCAATCAGTATGACGGTGGAGGCTAGCATGCTGCATATCAGGGACATCATGACGACCCGGGTCGCCACCGTATCCATGGACGACAGGTTGAGCGTCATCAAGGAGATCTTCGAGCAGGCCCACTTTCGCCACCTGCTGGTGCTGGAAGAGGAGGAGCTGGTAGGAGTCATCTCCGATCGCGACCTTTTTCGCGCCATCAGCCCCTATCTCGACTCCGAGGCCGAGATGAGCCGCGACACCGAGACCCTCAACCGGCGCGCCCACCAGATCATGAGCCGCCACCCCATCACCATCGCCCCCCAGCTTACGGTGCGGGAAGGGGTCAAGCTGATGCTGGAGAAGAACGTCTCCTGCCTGCCGGTGCTGGAAAACGGCGCCCTAGTCGGCATCATCAGCTGGAAGGATCTGCTGCGCGCCGCCCTCGACAGCGACGCCTTCTAGCCCGCCGGCATGGCTTGCATGAGAATGAAAAAGGGCTCCGCGGAGCCCTTTGTTGTTGGTCACAGGCGCCAGCCCCGTGTCAGGGCAGCGGCTCTACCAGCAGGATATGGGAGTCATGCCCCGTCACCCGCACCTTGCTGCCGGCGAGCAGTGGCTGGCTGCAGCGCACCGTCCAGGCGGTGTCGTCCAAGTGTACCCGGCTCATCCCCTGAGTCACGTCATCCAGCAGCACCAGCTCGCGCCCCAGATACCCCTGCATCCGCTCGTTGATGGGGGCGGCGGCATCCTGCTCCGATCGATCCCGGCGGTGCTGCCAGCGCCACCAGGCCCAGGTGGTGAGCAGGGATTGCAGGGCGAACAGCAGCAGCTGGGCCTGCCAGCCGAAGGGCCAGACCAGCAGCAGCAGACCCACCTCCAGCGCGGCGATGCCGGTCCAGAGCAGAAAGCCCACCGAGCCCAGCACTTCGATGGCCAGCAGCACGAAGCCGAGCCCCAGCCAGTGCCAGTGGGTCAGCCCCTCGAACAGGGCTGTCATGACTTGCCGCCCTTGCCATCCTTGAACAGCTCGGCCATGCCGGCCACGGCGCCGATCAGGCTGCCCGCCTCCAGAGGCATCATCACCACCTTGCTGTTGGGGCCTTCACCAATGCGGGCCAGCGCCTCTGTGTATTTTTGGGCCACGAAGTAGTTGATGGCCTGCAGATCCCCTTCGGCGATGGCTTTTGACACCATGTGGGTCGCCTTGGCTTCCGCTTCGGCGGCCCGCTCCCGCGCCTCGGCGGCGAGGAAGGCGGCTTGACGCTCACCCTCTGCTTTGAGGATCTGGGACTGCTTCTCACCTTCCGCTTTCAGGATCTTGGACTGGCGCACCCCTTCGGCCTCCAGCACCTCGGCCCGTTTCTGGCGCTCGGCCTTCATCTGGGCGTTCATGGCTTCGACCAGCGCCAGCGGCGGACGTACATCCTTGATCTCGATCCGGGTCACCTTGATGCCCCAGGGGGCGGTGGCCGCATCCATGGTGCGCAGCAGCTTCTCGTTGATGGTGTCGCGCTGGGAGAGCATCTCGTCCAGCTCCATGGCGCCCAGCACGGTCCGCATATTGGTCATGGTCAGGTTGCGGATGGCGCTGGTGAGATCGTTGACCTCGTAGCCCGCCTTGCGGGCATCTACCACCTGCACGAAGCTGATGGCGTCTATGGTGACGTTGGCGTTGTCGCGGGAGATCACCTCTTGCGCCGGGATGTCCAGCACCTGCTCCATCATGATGATCTTGTGGCCGATGCGATCTATGTAGGGGATCAGCAGGTTGAGGCCGGGGGAGAGGGTGCGGGTGTAGCGGCCGAAGCGCTCCACGGTCCAGTTGTAGCCCTGCGGCACTATCTTGATACCGGCACTCAGGGTGAGAAGCACCAGAAACACAAAGATCCCCAGCACAATCAATGACTCATTCATCATTTAGCTCCTTATGAAACACTTTCACTAGCCTATGGCCTTGCGTGCGGCACCACAAGCGCCTTTGTCATCATACGGCTTTGTTAATTACTAAAACGCATTAAAAAGCATTTTTTATTATTTTGAGGGATAAGCAGCCCTGCCTATAGTCGCCCCATATTAGTCGTGTTCCGAGGGATGGGCCGAAATGGATTATTTGCCGATGTTTGCCAAGTTGGACGGTCGCCCTGTGCTGCTGGTGGGTGGGGGCGAAGTGGCCCTGCGCAAGGCGCGCCTGCTGCTGGCGGCCGGTGCCAGGCTGACCCTGGTCTCCCCCGAGCTGGAACCCGACTTCCATGAATTTGCCGGTCGCTTCACCCATCTGGCGGAGCGCTTCGTACCTGCCCATCTGGCGGGCCAGATCCTGGTGGTGGCCGCTACCGACGATCTCGAGGTGAACGCCCTGGTCTATCAGAGCGCCAACCAGCTCGGCCTGTTCGTCAACGTGGTGGACGACCCCAAGCGCTCCAGCTTTATCTTCCCCTCCATCATCGATCGCAGCCCCATCATGGTGGCGGTCTCCAGCGGCGGCAAGGCGCCTGTGCTGGTGCGTCTGCTGCGCGAGCGGCTGGAGAGCCTGCTGCCGCGCCACCTCGGCGGCCTGGCCGAGCTCTCCGGTCGGGTTCGCGACCGGGCCAAGCGGGTGCTCTCTTCCATTTCCGACCGTCGCCGCTTCTGGGAGCGGGCGTTTGCCTCCAACACCCTGGCCGGCCTGATTGAGAAAGCCGATTGGCAGGGTGCCGAGCAGTGGCTGAACGAGGGGCTCGACAATGCGAAAAGCGAAGTGGGTGAGGTGGTGTTGGTTGGGGCGGGACCCGGCGATCCGGGCCTGCTGACCCTCAAGGCGCTGCAACAAATTCAACAGGCTGAAGTGGTGCTCTATGACCAGCTGGTCTCCGCCGAGATCCTCGATCTGGTGCGCCGCGACGCCACCCTGGTGTCGGTCGGCAAGAAGGCCGGAGCCCACAGCGTGCCGCAGGAGGAGACCAATCGCCTGCTGGTGGAATACGCCAGGGCGGGCAACCGGGTGGTGCGGCTCAAGGGGGGCGATCCCTTCATGTTCGGCCGTGGTGGCGAGGAGCTGGAAGTGCTGGCAGAGGAAGGCATTCCCTTCTCCGTGGTGCCCGGCATCACGGCGGCTGCCGGTGCCACCGCCTATGCCGGCATTCCGCTGACTCACCGCGACCATGCCCAGAGCGCCGTCTTCATTACCGGCCACTGTCAGAAAGAGGGCAAGGAGCCCGACTGGCAGCAGCTCGCCGCCACCAGCCAGACCCTGGTTATCTACATGGGACTGATGCGCTCCGAGCATATCCAGCAGCAGCTGGTGAACCATGGCCGCAGCAGCGCCACCCCCATCGCCATCATCGAACGGGGCACCACGGCGCGGCAGCGGGTGCTGACCGGCACCCTGGCGGAGCTGGCCGAGCTGGCCGCCCAGGCGGTGAGCCCGTCCCTTATCGTCATCGGCGAGGTGGTTGCCCTGCGCAAACAGCTGGCCTGGTTTGGCGAGACGGCGCAGGGGCAGGGGGCCAACAGCGGCCACGAGCTCAAGCTGGTGAGCCTGGCCTGAGGCCGAGACAGCAATCGATTTGACGGTGTTGCCATGGCGGCACCGACCTGAACCAAGACCGCGTACCGACCAGGCGCGTCAGCAATGAACCGAGGACCCAGACATGGACCGTGAAAGATTGACCCATCTGCAGCAACTGGAAGCCGAGAGCATCCACATCATCCGCGAGGTGGCTGCCGAATTTGAAAACCCGGTGATGATGTACTCCATCGGCAAGGACTCCTCCGTCATGCTGCACCTGGCCCGCAAGGCCTTCTATCCGGGCAAGATCCCCTTCCCCCTGCTGCACGTCGACACCGACTGGAAGTTCAAGGAGATGATCAAGTTTCGCGATGAGACCGCCAAAAAGTACGGGCTGGATCTGATCGTTCACAAGAACCCGGACGGGCTCGCCATGGGCATCAACCCCTTCGTGCACGGCAGCGGCAAGCACACCGACATTATGAAGACCGAGGGGCTCAAGCAGGCGCTCAACAAATACGGCTTCGATGCCGCCTTCGGTGGTGCCCGCCGCGACGAGGAGAAGTCCCGTGCCAAGGAGCGGGTCTACTCCTTCCGTGACAAGTCTCACCGCTGGGATCCTAAGAACCAGCGCCCGGAGCTGTGGCGCATCTACAACAGCCAGGTCAACAAGGGTGAGAGCATCCGGGTCTTCCCGCTCTCCAACTGGACCGAGCTCGACATCTGGCAATACATCTATCTCGAGAATATCGACATAGTGCCGCTCTACTTCGCCGCTCATCGCCCTGTGGTGGAGCGCAATGGCATCAAGATCATGGTGGATGACGAGCGCATGCCCATCGGCCCGGAAGATGAAGTGAAGCAGGAGCTGGTGCGCTTTCGCACCCTCGGTTGCTACCCGCTGACCGGGGCCATCGAATCCAATGCCACCACCCTGCCGGAGATCATCGAAGAGATGCTGATCACCACCTCGAGCGAGCGGCAAGGGCGGCTCATCGACCACGATCAGGCCGGCTCCATGGAGCAGAAGAAGCGTCAGGGCTATTTCTAAAAAAATGTTCTAAGGAATCGCAACATGAACAACCACATTCAGACCGCCATCAGCGAACAGGGCATTGAAGCCTACCTGCACGCCCAGCAGCACAAGAGCCTGCTGCGTTTTCTCACCTGCGGCAGCGTGGACGACGGCAAGAGCACCCTCATCGGCCGCCTGCTGCACGACTCCCAGCAGATCTATGAAGATCAGCTCAAAGCGCTGGAGTCCGACAGCCAGAAGCTCGGCACAACCGGCGAGAAGCTGGACCTGGCGCTGCTGGTGGACGGCCTGCAGGCGGAGCGCGAACAGGGCATCACCATCGATGTGGCCTACCGCTATTTCTCCACCGCCAAGCGCAAATTTATCATCTCGGATACCCCGGGCCACGAGCAGTACACCCGCAACATGGCCACCGGCGCCTCCACCTGCGATCTGGCCATCATATTGATCGACGCCCGCAAGGGGGTGCTGGATCAGACCCGTCGCCACAGCTTTATTGCGAGCCTGCTCGGCATCAAGCAGTTCGTTGTGGCAGTGAACAAGATGGATCTGGTGGAGTTCAGTCAGGAGGTGTTCGAGCGCATCAGCTTGGAGTACCGCGAGTTCGCCAAGAAGCTCAGCGTCGACACCATCCATATCGTGCCGGTCTCGGCGCTGGACGGTGACAACGTGGTCAACCCAAGCAACAAGCTGGCCTGGTATCAGGGCGAGACCCTGCTCTCATTGCTGGAGTCTGCCGAGGTGGAACGCGAGCTGGAGCGTCACCCGGTGCGTCTGCCGGTGCAGTACGTGAACCGCCCCAACCTCGATTTTCGCGGCTTCGCAGGCACCCTGGCCTCCGGCATCCTGCGGGTGGGCGACAAGCTGGCCGTGTTGCCGTCCGGCAAGGAGAGCACTGTGACTCGTATCGTCACCTTCGACGGGGATCTGGAGTACGCCCTGCCGGGTCAGGCCATCACGGTCACCTTCGCGGACGAGATCGACATCAGCCGGGGCGACCTGCTGGTAGATGCGGCGAAAAAGCCCCAGGTGACCCAGAACGTGCTGGCCCACATCGTCTGGATGGGGGAAGAGTCCCTGCAGCCGGGCCGGGTCTATGACGTCAAGCTGGCGACCAAGAAGAGCCGTGGCCAGGTGGAGGCCATCCGCCACCGTATCGAGATCAACAAGCTCGACGAGCTGCCGGCCTCCGAGCTCAAGCTCAACGAGATCGGCCTGTGTGAATTCAGCCTGACCGACCCGGTGGCGTTCGACCCGTATCAGGAGATCCGCGATACCGGCAGCTTCATCCTGATCGACCGGCTGACCAACGTCACCGTCGGTGCCGGCATGATAGTGGAAGGGCTGGCGACCAAGGTTGTGGCAGGGCAATACAGCGAGTTCGAAGTCGAGCTCAACGCCCTGGTGCGCAAGCACTTCCCCCACTGGCAGGCGCTGACCATCAGCAACGATTCCGGCAAGGAGTAAGCCCATGACCTGGCAACAATCCCTGGTGCTGGGTCTGCTGGCTGCCCTCGTCGCCCTGCTGATCCAGGGCAAACTCCGGCCGGCGCTGCTCTTCTCGGGCGCCGTGCTCATCACCTACCTGAGCGGCCTAGCGGACATCAACGCCGTGGTGGCGGGCTACACCAACAGCGCCCTGCTGACCCTGGTGCTGTTGCTGCTGGTCTCCCTGGCGGTGGAAAAGACCCGGGTCATGAGCTGGTTCGCCAACCTGGTGGGCACCGGCTCCTTCAACAAGGTGCTGGTGAAGGTGTGGTTCTCCACCGCCTTCCTGTCGGCCTTCGTCAACAACACCGCCGTGGTGGCCTCCATGCTGGGGGCGGTCAAACGCAACCCCAACCATGCGCCCTCCCGGCTGCTGCTGCCCATGTGCTTCGCGGCGACCTTTGGCGGCGTGCTGACCCTGATCGGCACCTCCACCAACCTCATCGTCAACAGCTTCCTCATCAAGATGGGGGCCAAGCCGCTCGGCATGTTCGACTTCTTTATGGTGGGGGCGGGGACTCTGCTGACCGGCCTCATCGCCGTGCTGCTGTTTGCCCGCCATCTGCCGGAGCAGGATACCGAGATGAGCCGCGAATCCGGCTATTTTCTCGAGGCCAAGGTGGGCCCCGGCTCGCCCATGGCCGGGCGCAGCGTCAAGGAGAACGGCCTGCGCAGCCTGAAAAGCCTCTATCTTGCCGAGATCATCCGGGGCAATCAGGTGATCTGCCCGGTGCAGCCGGAACACGAGCTGCACGAGGGGGACATGCTGCTGTTTTGCGGTGACGTGGAGAGCGTCGGCGTGCTGCAGGAGCTCAAGGGGCTGGATCTCTACGGCCAGCACCGCCTCAACGGCCAGCACCTGGTGGAGGTGATCGTCAGCCATAGCTCGCGCCTGGTGGGTCAGACCATCAAGGATGCGGAGTTTCGCACCCACTTCGATGCGGTGGTGCTGGCGGTGCGTCGGGGTGAAACCCAGCTCACCGGCGGCCTCGGCCAGATTGAATTGCACGCAGGGGACACCTTGCTGCTGGCGCCCGGCCCCAAGTTTGCGGGCAACAAGTCCCTCTCCCGCGAGTTCGTGGTGGTGAGCGGGCTGGAGGCCTCCACCCGGCTCGATGCCACGCGCAGCGCCGCCGTGGTGGCGGGGTTCCTCGGGGTGCTGACCCTGTCGGTGCTCGATCTGGTGCCGCTGTTCAAGGGGCTGCTGGTGATGCTGGTGGTGCTGCTGTTCTCCCGCATCCTGACGTTGGACGAGATCCGCCGCCGCTTTCCGCTGGATATCTGGCTGGTGGTGGGCGGGGCGCTGGCCATCGCCGATCAGCTGGAAAAAAGCGGGCTGGCCAAGCTCATCGCCGACTGGCTGATGGGGGAGTTCAACGGTGCCAGCCCCATCATCGCCTTTATCGGTATCTACCTGTTTACCCTGGTGCTGACCGAGCTGATGAGTAACAACGCCGCCGCGGCGCTGGCCTTCCCCATGGGTTACCAGCTGGCGCTCAGCATGGATGTCTCCACCATGCCGTTCATTCTGGCGGTGCTGTTCGGGGCGAGCTCCAGCTTTATCCTGCCCTACGGCTACCAGACCAACCTGATGGTCTATGCGGCGGGCAACTACAAGATGCCGGACTACCTCAAGCTGGCCCTGCCGGTCTCCCTGGCCTACAGCATCGGGGTGATCGTCATGGTGCCCCTGCTGTTTCCGTTTTAAGGCGGCGCAACTGGGGGCCTAGTGTCTTGCAGGGAGTAGGAATACACGACGACCATGGCCCCGTCAGTGGCGAGTGGCCAGAGGCTGAGCTCAAGGAGCCAGACCGTTTCAGCATTGAGGCGCGAGCGCCAAGCAAGGAGTTTTGGATGAGCAATATCGTGTGGCATGCCCATGCCGTCGACAAACAGAGCCGGGCCGAGCAGAAGGGACAGAAGCCGCTGGTGATCTGGTTCACCGGCCTGTCGGGGGCGGGCAAGTCCACCCTGGCGGGGGCACTGGAGCAGTCGCTGGCCGCGCAAGGCAAGCACACCTATCTGCTGGATGGGGACAATGTGCGCCACGGCCTCTGTGGCGATCTCGGCTTCGACGACGCCGCCCGCCAGGAGAATATCCGCCGGGTCGGCGAAGTGGCAAAACTGATGGTGGATGCGGGCCTTATCGTCCTCACCGCCTTTATCTCGCCGTTCCGTGCCGAGCGGCAACTGGTGCGCAATCTTGTGGGTGAAGGGGAGTTTGTCGAGGTCTTTGTGGATGCGCCTCTCGCCGTCTGTGAAGAGCGCGATCCCAAGGGGCTCTACAAGAAGGCGCGAGCCGGGGAAATTCGCAACTTCACCGGCATCGATTCCGCTTACGAGGCGCCGGAGCAGCCGGAGATCCATCTGCTCAACGCCGGCAAGCCGGTGGAAGCGCTGGTGGATGAGTTGCTTACTGCGCTAAGGCAGCGGGGATTGATCGACTGAGGTTGATTGTCAGAACTGAATATTGATAAACATGGGGGGGAGCTTTCTCCCTTGTTTGTTTCTTGTCAATGATTCCCCTTGTTGTCAGTGGCTTTCTGCTTAAAGGGGGGCGACTATGTAGCGCTAAAAGGCGGATATTTTTCTCTGGCTGATAATACTACATTAAGTTGTGAACAACGCTACCATCATACCTGAAGGATTGTACCGTAAACACGGAAGCCAACTTTAGACCGGTAATACTAAACATTTTGGATTACTCTCAAATGGTTTGTTATGCGAGTTTTACCACGTGGGATAAACTAGCTTTTCATTCTTATTTTTGTGCTCATCGGACCAACGCAGGCACAATGTCTGTTTTCTTGC
This sequence comes from Aeromonas sp. QDB20, assembly GCF_027707805.1. NCBI lineage: Bacteria > Pseudomonadati > Pseudomonadota > Gammaproteobacteria > Aeromonadales > Aeromonadaceae > Aeromonas > Aeromonas sp. QDB20. Next base: position 15,175 of record NZ_JAPCJC010000027.1, read on the forward strand.
TGTTTGAGAATGTACATAAGCAATGAGTTCAACAGATGCATGCTTTTCCAAGCATTCATACGGAAACTTATCGTTTAATTCTGAATCACTGATAAATTCATTCCCATTTGGGAAGTCGATCTCTACATTCCTTGCAACAGCACAACCTTTGTTCCAAATCTTCAAGCGGTATTTATTATTTCCAAGTTTGATAATTGAAGCTCCTAAATCAGCTTTTTTATCATCTAGAACTTCTTCGGTTTCCTTAGCAAGCAACAGCTTATTAAGCTCTTTTTGAGTTTCAACTAGCTCGTCTTGTCGTTTGTTAAATTGAATAGTTTTCCAAGTGGCATATCCTGATAAGCACAAAGCTAGAAGCGCAACACTATCGCCAAAATACATACTCGACTATACCTTACTTAAATTTGATGTACTTATTACCGTTAAAGGTATTCCGAAGCTTTTTTATTTCGGCTTCGATCTGTTTTTGAACTTCATTTGTTATTTTATTTTGAGCTTCAGCCAATAACTCGGAGTTTTCTTCAAGCAATTGAGGTTTTGCCATTTGACGTTCACATTGAGTACAAATTACTAGCCCCTCATCATCATGTTCCACGAATGAAAAGTCGGTATTTCCACAGGTTGGACAATACATTTTGATTTCTCTATTGAGCTTGTCTAGCTTCATTTTCCCTCCAAAGTACATGACTTTTATTTAATTGGTGGCATGTCATGTGTTCAGCTTCAAAATGTTAGATTCATTTACTTGACTCAAGTTCAGCTCTGATTTTCTTACCACTTTCTAGATCAATGCCAAACATTGTGCTCATAAAACGATAGTCAACATCTGTGATATATTTTATTTTTGCAGCGGAGAGTGGCGATTTAACTGTGTGGAAATTATTGAGTTTCATATAATATTCTTCATTTTTATAATCTGGATTCCCATGGTAATCCGCTAAGCATAGCTTTCCAGATGCTTCACCAAAAGCAACAATACCTACACCTGATTGATAAAGGAAAACGACATCGCCTTTATTTAGTCTTTCTATTTTATATTTCCATGGTTCAAAATAGGCTGCACATTTTTTGTTTTTAATCATGTCATTGTGGTCTTCTTTGTTATTATTATAGTTGGTATTTAAAATGTAATAACCTTCAGCGATATCTTCATATGGATTATCATCAACACGGAATGGAGTTATTTCTACATTCATGCAATCACCATTTCCATCATAGACACGATAAATCCAAGGTCGGATATCTAAACCACAAGACCTCCAGTATTTAATAGACTCTCTGGTTTTGAAATCCATGCCATTAGTCATTACAATGAAAATTTGCTTTTGGTTGCAATTGTTTTCATTTAGTTTCTTATTGAACTTATCTTCGAAAGATTTTTCTAGACCAACATCAATTCCATGGAATTTATTGAACCAATGAGTAATTTTTTCTAGATCTGCATCACCATAAAGTTGGCCGTAACGGAGAACTTGTAGAATGTTTTCTTGAATTGACTCCCATGCTTTTAATTCAAAAATATATAAGTTTGCATTTTTGTCAAGCGCCATTAGATCTGGTTCTTCACGCCAGCGTTGCGATTGCATTAACATAATCAACTCATCGTCAGGAAATAATCTATCCAATGAGCGAAACAAAATATCTTGAAATTTTCTTTCATCGATATGAAAGTCAATTAGTCGCTTGGTACGTTCCTTCTCAATAGAATCTAATTTAAAGTTATATTTTAATAACATATCTTCACCTCATATTTATGATAAATACAGCCACCTTGTTAATGTGGAGTAATGCTATACCAATACGACTGAAAACCACCTTAATCACATAATCCAATGCATAGTGAAAATGCCACTTGTTGCGAGTAAATATTGAACGTTTAGTTATTGGTCAACTTTCCCTGACAACACAGCAATCCTTGCCACATCTCTACTCGGAAAGTCAGGGTCAACATACACATACATGCGGCTTATCAGTGAGCCTGTAAATTCGAATACACTACAAAAACGGCCCATAGAGATATTATTGTCAGGCCAAGAGGTGCCATCACTCATTACTCCCCCTTCTTGCCCCTCGACAATCACGGTGTTGCCAGCAGTCGTTATCTTAAAGCCATCTATATCGTGCCAGATGCTGGTGAGCGAGCTACCAATTCTATTGCCAAACTCAACCAATGCATCCTTTCCTTTAGCTTGACCAAATTTGGGGAAGAAAAAATCAACATTATCCGAGAAAAGATCAAGATAACTGGGATCACCTGCATCTACTTTCTTGAAATACTCAATCGCTATCTCAACTAAACTTTCCTGTTCCATTACCATTCCTATATCTCTATTAGTTGTTCGCATAACCATGATTGGAAGGAGGGGGGTTACTTTATGACTGCACTCCATCCTGATAGTCGTTATAAAAAGCTTTACATCAATGCATTGTCAGCAGGTCTAAATCAGTGGGGATTGAACTTCTTCGGGTCGCCTAGCTTGGACTGTAACCATAAATTCATATCGCCGATGACTTCTTTGCGAAGGCTTTTCCCGTCACTGTTTTTCAACCCATGATCCAGTGCTTCGTAACGCCGATATTCGATATTGTTCTTCCCGAGCTCTTTAAGGCGTTGCATCAACTCATCTGTTTTTTGCGGTGATACCGAAGTATCCATTCCACTCTGAATGATCAGCAAAGGAGATTTTATGTTTTGCAGGGTATCAAGTTGATCGAGGGAGAGCATCTGCTGCCACCAATGATAGCCGTGTCCGCTCACATCAAGTTCAAATGGTTTGCTGTTAAGAACATGTACGGCAAACCCTTTAAAACCATCGATCTCTTTTCTCGCCTCTTCTGGGTTGTTATGCTTTGCCGCGATGCTGTGTGAGACGTCATCGATAAACCAGCGGCCACCGCCATTAAAGGCGATAGTGGCATCGATATAGTCAACCTCTACGGTCACCAGGTTGGCGATAACGGCCCCTTCACTGCCGCCCAAGAGAATTAATGTCTTGTATTGCCCATTTTTTCGAACAGTATCGAGCACAGCCTTGATATCCGCGACCCGCTGTGCAGGGCTGTCCTTTTCAAGATACTGAGCAGGACAATCCTTGCGTGCCGGATCGGTACTGTATTTTAATTTGCTGTCAATGCCGTACTTTTCGACCAGCAGAATATCAGCTTCTGGCCAAACATTTTTATAGTCAGAGAGTATCGAGTTAATGTTAAGCACGCTGTTGCAATCAGAGCCTTGCAGAATCAATAGCAAGGTATCTGTATCATGGGAATGTTGGACCAAGTAATAGGAGATAGGCGAACTATCATCCCTGCTGGCAGTGCGAGTCATGACCTCTTGGGCGCTTGTCGAGCATGTCAAAAAGAGCAAAAATAAATATATTGTTCGCATTCTCATTTTACCCTTGGCAATCAGAACAAGGCGCAACCATGCAGAGCGCAGAAATCCTGCCGAGTCCATAAAATGCAAGTGGGTCAGGTTGCCATGGCATCATGGTAATAATACTAGCCCCAGCTGTTATTGGTTTTTGCATAACGTACGACCTGATATATCGCTATGTTTTCAGTTGCCAGCAGCCGGATTATTTCTGGTATGCATTGAATGGGGAGCTCAATTTCATAGCCATGGGCCAAGGTTACTATTTTTTCAGCCCGTGCGGGGCCCAGAAAACCAGAGATGATTTCCTTGGCCATACCATCATGATCACGAATCTCGAAATAGACGCGGTACATGTCAGATGTGTAATCCAGTGGTGTGCCTATTTCCTTAGTCTCATATGGCGGTACTGCGTCTGTGTTGTTCATGTTTCCTCTGAACTCTTTAATTTTTTAATGCGCCAAGGAGATATTACGCATTGGCATATTATGCCTGAAGGAGATGCTGCCTTATTATGGCGAAGCGTTTCCAGTGAAATTAGTAGCCTGGCTGGGTGTGGCGTTTTTTAGTGCTATCACTTGGTCAGTGAAATAATGGCGCCAACAAAATCAGGGCTGTCATCCTTGTTAATAACGTGCAGCCGGTCGCCACCCGCGTGGCTCTTCCTCAAGCAAGGCTACCGCCCCTGAATTCCAGCTTCCAGCTTGCTGCTTTTCCCTGTGGTGTGGCTCTGGTCTGGTACATTGCTGACTCCGACAAGAGGTGATTTTGATGGTCATGTTACCGAACGGAGCTGGTTAGGGAAGGGGGAGTGAGTGATTTCTCGGGCAAGATCAATAAATTGAGCTGCCATGGGGGGGCGGGCGATAGGGGTATCTCAACGCCCTTGCTTGCTCAATGCTCGCTGCGTATTTGGGCGGGGGGAATGAACTGCGGGATGCCACTTTGTGGAATGAGTTGCAGAGCAGATGCCAAGGTAATGACATCAAGGCTGGGCCAGTGATGGCATGGGCGTCCCAGCCCGGTCAAATCCGCGTTTCCCACCAGAGATAAATGGGCCCGCTGCCGGTGACGACAGGGGCCCTTTTTGTTGTTAGCGCACGGTCTCGGGATCAGCGGGCCAGCACCACCTGGCCGGCGGGGCTGGGGTTGGCGAGTTGTGGAGAGGCGGGTTGTTGCTGGAACTGGCGTACCAGCCGATCCAGGTCACTCAGTTGCCGCACCAGCTGGTTGATGCCGTGGACGGCATGCTGACTGCCTTGGCTTGAGTCATCGGCCAGGGTCTTGATGCTGAGCACGTTGCGGTCGATATCGGCGGTGACCTGGGACTGCTCCTGCACGGCCTGGGCTATCTGGCTGCTGCCGGAGGCGACCTGCTGCAACATGCTGTTGATCTGCTGCAGTATGGTACCGGTGGCGGAGGCCTTCTGCTGGCAGCTGGCGGAGAGATCCCCCCCTTTTTCCATCGCCTGCTCGGCGTTGGCCGCGCTGGTTTGCAGCAGGTTGATCATCTTCTGGATCTCGCCGGTGGAGGCCTGGGTCTTGATGGCCAGGGATCTGATCTCGTCTGCCACCACCGAGAAACCACGGCCCGCCTCACCGGCACGGGCCGCCTCGATGGCCGCATTGAGGGCCAGCAGGTTGGTCTGGTTGGCGATGCTGTTGATGACATCCAGGATGCCGTCGATATCCCGGCATTGGGTCGCCAGGGTGTGGATCACCGTCTTGGAGGTGGCGATCTCGCCGTGCATCCCCTCGACCGCCCCTATGGTCTCCTGCACGCTGCGGTTGCCTTCCCGGAAGAGGTCGGCGGTTTCATCCAGCAGGTCGGAGGCGGCGGTGGAGCTGTGGGACACCTCGCGGATCGACTCGGCCATCTGGGTGATGGCGGTGGCAACCTGATTGGTCTCGGCCTGTTGTTGTTGCAGGTTGCTGGTGATGGATTCGGCATTGCGCAGATCGCCCTCCGCCGAGTGCAGGATCCGGCTGCAGGTCTGCTGGGTGCGCGCCAGCACGGCGTTGAACTCGGCCTGATTCATCAGCATGGCGAGCTCGATGGCAGCGATGTTGTCGACCTTGTTGGTGTAGAGCAGCTGCATCAGCGGGTTGTCGAAGCGGCTGCGGGCCAGCTTGTCGAGCTTGCCGAGGCGACGGCTCAGGGCCTGGGTGATCATGGCCGCCAGCAGCAAAGGCAGCACGGCCAGAGCCAGCAGCCAGCCGGAGGCCTGCTCATAGCCCAGCGCCATCATGGCCACCAGGCTCGGCAGCAGGCAGAGGATGATTGCCAGCGTGTGGGAGAAGGCCGGCAGCCTGAGCGCCAGCGGCGCCTTGTCTGCGCGCAGCCCGGCATAGATGCGCTCGGCCCGCTGCTTGATCTCCTCACTGGGGGCGGTACGCACCGATTGATACTCCACCACCTTGCCGTGGGCATCCTTGATCGGCGTGACGAAGGCGCTGACCCAGTAGTGATCGCCGTTCTTGCAGCGATTCTTCACCGGGCCCATCCAGCTCTTGCCGGCCCGGATATGGTGCCAGAGGTCGGCGAAGGCCTGCTTGGGCATGTCCGGATGGCGCACCAGGTTGTGGTGCTCTCCCTGCAGCTCCTCCAGCGTGAAGCCGGCGATCTGGCAGAACTCCTCGTTGGCATAGGTGATGCGGCTCTCCAGATCCGTGGTGGAGATGAGGTGCTGGTGTTCGGGATAGCGACGCTCATGCTGGGTGACAGGCTGATTGACTCTCATGGTGTGCTCCGAAACCGGGTTGTGGGGAAGGAGTCATCACCAATGCAAGGGCTGCACCAGCGGGGGTGAAAATCGTCGATCATGCGGCACTCATGCGGCACGGCGGGGGGGGGGGGATGGCCGGTGGCGAGCGGATCTGCGGGTGTGGGGCTGGTGAGTCAGAGGGGGGGGATTTGCATTTCAGGAACCGTTTTGGCAACGATGGCGCCATTTCGCGAGCGGCGGCGGGAGGCGTAAAACAGCGGAGCCCTGACGGGCTCCGGAGGATCAGGGGGTTGGTTCGGCCGGGGTCGGCTCAGGCCCGGCGGGCGGGGTCAGCATCATGGTCTCGATCTGCAGCCCCTGCACCAGCACGGTTTTCAGATCCTGCAGGTACTCCTCCAGCGGCGGCTCCTGCAGCAGCTGGGCGAGCTCGTTGCCGACCGGCGTCAACCGGTAGTAGAGCAGGGTGATGTTGGCCTGCTTGCGCTGCAGGCGCCAGCGCTGATCGCCGAACTCCAGCTCCACCCCGTCGGCGGGCAGCGGGCCAGACTCCAGCTCGCCGCGGTGCAGCAGGCCGAGTTCGAACAACTGCAGCAGGGCGTTGTAGGGGATGCGGTATTTGCCAAGGCCGAGCCGGGTGACCCTGGCGCGGCTGAGCAGGCTGGCCCCCTTGTGCAGCCCCAGCAGCAGGCGTTGCTCGTCGCTGCCCACGTAGTGGCAGGAGAGGGAGCAGATGCGCTGGAACAGCTGGGCCTCGCGCTGGGTCATCTCCTTGAGGGTGGTGAGCGCCCGGATGGAGAAGCGGCCCGGGGTGGCGATCTCGATGGCGAAGATGCGGCCCCACAGCTGCTGCATGGGCACCATGCTGATGTCTTCCGCCAGTTGCAGGAAGTGGGTCAGCCAGTCGCTGTCCATCTCGCCGCCGGCGGCGGTCTCCTCGCAGTGGCGGGAGGCCATCACCATGATGGATTCCAGGTTGCGCTGGCGGGCGGCCTGATCCGCCAGTTGGCGAAAAGCGGCGCGCTGCTCGAAGGTGCTGTCGCTGTTGCGGGTGAGCATGCCGTCGATGCCGCGGCTGCGGGCCAGGCGCAGGGTCTGCTCCTGGCTGCTCAGGATGGAACTCTCTTTCTTGGGCGGGGGCAGGTCAGCCATGCTGGCTCCGTGATCGCAAGGTCTAGCCTTGAATGTTACTCCAACCGGGATGGCGGGCAATCCCTCAGGCAGGGGCTGGCCGGGTTCTTGCCGTCGCGGATAACAAAACGGCCCCCCGTGGGAGGCCGTGTGTGCCTGGTTACTGCTCTTCGTAGACGCTGACTTCGACCGCCTCCAGCGAATAGGAGGCGGTGGCCATCTCGTGACTGGAGCTGACCGTGCGCATCTTGCCCTTCACCCAGATGGCGTCCCACAGGTCGTCCACCGGCGCCCCCTTGGGGTAGCTCACATAGACCACCTGGTTGGTGGGCGGGGGCGGCACATGGATGCAGGCGCCGAAGTAGGGCACCAGCAGGAAGGCGGTGATCTTCTTGGCATCCCCCTCCAGCGGTACCACGAAACCCGGGATACGCACCTCTTGGTTGTCCAGCTTCTTGTTGACCCCGCCCACCGGCTGCGGCACGGAGGCAAGATTGCCATCGTGGCTCACCTGGGGTGGGGGCAGCAGTTTTTCACCTTCCGGAATGAGCACGTCCCAGTCGATGGTCTTGTAGTCGGCGGCCATGGCCGGCAGCGTCAGCAGGGCGGCCAGCAGCGCCACGATTTTCCACTTCATCATCTGTCCTTCTCGTTTCTTATGGGCGCCTGGCTAGACGCGAATGCTCATGCCATCGCTCAGGCTGTAGCGATAGGCGCGGGCGGCGGGCAACAGGCCTATCACCATGCCGGCCAGCCAGACCAGCCCCAGCAGTTGCCACTCGTGGGCGCTTGGCAGCCCCAGGCTCAATTGCAGGCCATAGTGACCGAGCAGCCAGGGGGTGGCAAGGGCTTGGCCCAGGTAGAGTGCGGCCACCCCGAGCGCAATGCCGGCAGTGGTGAGGGCCATCGCCTCCAGCGCCAGCAGCAGGAACAGGTGGGAGGGGCCGGCGCCGAGGGAGCGCAAGATGGCAAGCTCCCGGCGCCGCTCGTTGAGGCCGGCCAGCAGGGTGGTCAGCATGCCGATGAGGCCTGCCACCACCACGAAGCCGGCGATCACCGACAGCGCAGTTTCCGCCACGCTCATCAGGCTCCATAGCTCCTGCAGGGCGGCCCCCGGCAGGATCGCCATCAGCGGCTCGCCCCGGTAGGTATTGACGCTGCGCTGCAGCTGGAACGCCAGGATCCGGTTGCTGAGCCCCACCATGAAGGCGGTGATGGTCTTGGGGGTGAGATCCTGCGCCAGTGCCTGCTCGGCGGTCACGTTCTTGCTGTGACGGCCGGTGTCCCAGCCCAGGTGGATCGCCTCGATACCGGCCAGCGGCACATGGATGGTGCGATCGATGGGGGTGCCGGTCGGTGCCAGGATCCCCACCACCTTGAACGGCAGGTTGTCGTGCTGGCTGAACGAGGTATTGCCGGCGCCGTGGGCGATGACGATGGACTGCCCCAGGTGATAGCCGAGCTTCTCGGCCACCTGGGCGCCGAGCACCGCCTCGAACGGCGTCTCGAATGCTCGCCCTTCACGCATGACCAGTGCCTGCTGCTGGCCATATTTGAGGTGGGTGAAGTAGTCGCCATTGGTGCCAAGCACGCGAAACCCCTTGTGGGAGTCACCAAGGGAAAGCGGGATGGTCCAGGCGATGCCGGGTTGTTGCTTGATGGCCTGATAGGCGTCCCAGCCAACGTTGTTGGTGGGATTGCCGATGCGAAACACCGAATAGAGCAGCAGGTTCACCTGGCCGGAGCGGGCGCCGACGATGAGGTCCGTGCCCGACACCGTATTGGCGAAGCTCTCGCGGGCCTGATTGCGCACTCGCTCCACCCCGAGCAGCAGGGTGACGCTGATGGCGACCGCCAGCAGGGTGAGCCCGGCGGTGAGGCGGCGGGCCCAGAGGCTTTGCAGGGCGAGTTTCAGCATGTTGCCCTCCTGTTCAGTTGTTGCAGGTTTTCCACCCGCGGAAAGAGCGGTTCGAGGTAGGGGTCGTGGCTGACGAAGATCAGGGTCGAGCCCTGCTTGTCGCACTCCTCGAACAACAGCTTGATGAAGGCGGCCCGGTTGTCGGTATCCAGCGCCGAGGTGGGCTCGTCGGCGATCACCAGCGGCGGTGAGCCGATGAGCGCGCGGGCGGCGGCCACCCGTTGCTGCTGGCCGATGCTGAGGGCATGGACGGGCCTGTGCAGCGCCTCCTCGGGCAGTTGTAATTCCCGCAGCAGGCGGCGCGCCTCCTCGGCCGGGCTGCCCTGCAGCCGGGCCCGCTTCTCGGGGGAGAAGGTGAGGGCGCTGGTGACGTTGTCCTGCACGGATAAAAACGGCAGCAGGTTGAACTGCTGGAAGATGTAACCCAGATTGGCCGCCCGGAAGTGGTCACGGGCACGGCCGGAGAGCCGGGCCAGCGGTTGGCCCAGCACCTCCAGGGTGCCGTGGTTGGCGGTCTGGATCCCGGCCAGCAGGCCGAGCAGGGTCGACTTGCCCGAACCGGACGGTCCCTTGATGAACACCCGTTCCCCCTCGCCGATGGTGAGGGCGGGCAGATCGAGTACAACCTCGTGACCCGGCCAGGCAAAGGCCAGATCGCGGATCTCAACCACGGCATTTTTCATGGCGTTACCAGCTCAGTTTGTTGGCGGAGGGGGTCAGCTCGGCCGCGGTCTGGCCGCTGGGCAGTATGCCCTGCACGCTCAGCTTCTCCAGGCTCGGATAGACGCTGAACAGGGTGGCTTCCAGTCCGGTCAGCTTGGCTGGCTCCGCGCAGGTGTAGGTGTACATGGCACCCATGTCGGCGTGACCAGCATCGTCGTGCTGGTGTTCGTCGTGCTTGCCGTCAGACTTCTGGTGGTCATGGTCATGGTCATGGTCATGGTCATGGTCATGGTCATGGTCATGGTCGTGATCTTCCTTGGCGGCCTGCAACGCCTGCTGGGTCAGCGTGCAGCCGGCGGCCGGGTCGAAGCGCAGCAGGGCATCGGGTTGCTTGAGCTGGGCCACGGCCTTGGCGTATTGAGCCTTCTCTTCATCGCTCTTGGCGGCATGCTCGAAGCCCACCAGATCGGCGGCGGGGGCCTGCAGCTCGATCATCAGCTGGTTGCCATCGAGCACCAGGTTGAGGTGGCCGTGGCCGTGCTCGTGGGCACCGTGGCCGTGACTGTCGTGTTCATCGTGGTTTGCCTGCACGCCAAATGCGGCGGCCGCCAGTAACAGGGTGACTGCTTTCATCGTTAATCCTTTGAAAAGTTTATTGAAAAATGGATTTAGCCGGATAAGCGATGAAGCTGTGGCGGCGCGCGGATGCGGCACTGGCCTGAGGGGGTGGCATGAGGTTTGGGCAAGGCGGCGTCAAGGCGCTTGCCGATGACGATTTGTGGCGAGGGGATGACCAGGGTCGGGGTGAGTGCCAGCTTGCCATCCAGATGCAGGGCGCAGAGGACGCAGGCGTGGTTGTGGCCGGGCAGGTCGGCTTCCAGCGGATGTTGTGCCAGCACGGGTTGCAACCACAACCAGCCCAGCAGCAGCAACCAGATTTTCAGCTTGGTACGACCCATAGACCCCTATCAAAGGGGCGCCATCAGCGCCCCTTTTCTCTGGCTTAGAGATGGGACTGGATGAGCCCCATCACGGTAGCGATATTGTTGGCATCGAGCTGACCGTCCTTGACGAACAGCACCTTGCCCTCTTTGTCCAGCAGGATGATGGCCGAGCTTTCCGGCGCCAGATCCCAGGCGTTGCGGGCCATGCCCTTGGCATCCAGCACCATGGCGGACCAGGGGAATTCCTTCTTGCTGTCTTCGGCACTGCTCTTCACGAAGCCGGAGGTGCCCCAGATGGCGTCATTGCTGTTGATGATGGTGACGGTCTGGTACTTGTCGTGGGGCAGCTTGGCCGCCTTGATCGCTTCGATCATGGGGGCGTTGAGCTCCTTGGCGCTGGAGCGACCGGCGATGTGCTGGATCAGAAAGACCTTGCCGGTCAGTACCTTGCTTTGCCAGGGCTGATAGCCGATCTCTTTCTCTTTCAGTACCAGCTCACCCTTGTCGCCGATGTTGACCAGCGGCACCTGGGCCGACTCCTTGATGTTGTGAGCCAGGGCCAGCGTTGGCAGCAGCGCCAGAGTAAGTACGAGATGTTTCATCCTGATGACACTCCTTTTGTTATGTTATAACGATTTTTGCATTGAGGGAATGGGGCGGAACTCATCCTAAACTGATCGGATCTGTTTAAAAAGTGTTAAATAAAAGCCGGCATTGAGGTGTTCGACTGCCCGCCAGCACGGGGGCTGGTGGACAAAGGCGGCTAGGATGGCACGCAGTCGATAAAAATCAATTGCTTATCAACTGGTTTGAGGAGTCTGGCCGCGGTCTGCAGCCAGACTTGAGGAAGGGGATAGGCCTCAGTAGAGCGGCTCGCTCACCAGCGGGATCTTGGCCATGGTCATCTGCTGGGCCAGCAAAGGAGAGCCGGTCAGCAGAATGTGACGCTGATTGCCGATCACCACTGTATCTCCTTTCAAACCGCTGTCGGCGGTGATGGCCAGCCAGGCTGGCGAGACGCTGCCGATGCTGATGTTCGGATAGATGATGCTGAGCATGTACTGGGGAGCCAGCTCGGCCAAGAGGCTTGCCATCAGCAGCGCCTTCTCGTCGCTGTCCGCCTTGTTGTTCTGCAAGGCCTGCAGCGGCGGTGCGAAGTGATCCATCTGTTCGGGCGGAGTGGGAATGCCGCTCAGCCACTCCTGCAGCAGGCCGACACTGGTGGCGAGATCTTTGGCCAGGAACTGTTTCGCCAGGGGCCTCAGGTCGCCCTTGAACTGGTAGAACAGCTGGGAATAGTTGGGGCGCACACAAGGCAGCTTGCGGTTGGCGGGGTGAACGCAGGGCACCACCCGCATCTGATAGAAGGCGTCGTCCTGATATTGCTGATAGGCCTGCCAGAACAGGGTCGACTCCATGCTGTCGTCGTGCAGGGTGAAGGCCTGCTCCAGATTGCGAAACTTGGTGGCTGTCTCGGGGCTGGTTTGATTGATGAGGTTGATGCTGTTGTAGAGCCGCGGGCTGATGTAGGAGTAGAGGGTTTCCAGCGGATAGTTGAGGGAGGCATCGAGCAGGATCATCTCGTGGCGGCTGGCGGCGATGACCCGCTCGTCTGCGTTCAGTTGCAGATGCTTCTGCTGACCGTCGCTCGATTGCCATTGCCAGCTCAGGGTGACCTCGTTGGCCCCGGCCATGGACGCGAACACTAGACTCAACAACAGACCTTGTGCCAGTTTCATGATGTGCATCCTGCTCGGGGTGATAATAAACAACTAGGTGAGCTGGCCGATTTTGGATGAGTCTGACATTTGTGATTTTGATAACAGATTGATCGGGCTTTTAATTTAATTCTGGAAATAAGTCATGCAGGAAACCGTCATGAAGCGAATCACACCCTTGTTGCTGCTGTTGGCCACGCTGCCGGCCGCGGCGGGGCCTGTCATCGTCAACCAGGGAATGTCCAGCGCGGATACCTTTGCCCTGCGCGACAAGCTGGCGAAGGAACATGAGTGGCAGGAGTGGCTGCGCTTTCAGCAGGCCATCAAGTGGCTGGAGGTGCTGCCGGTAAACTGCGAGCTGATGAGCGATGCTGGCGGCAGTTATCGCTGCGGGGGGAATTACTATCGGCCCTATCAGCAGGATGGACGTGACATTTATATACAGGGGGATCCCAGCGGTGTGACGCCGGGTCAGCCCCAGCAACAGCCCACGAAAAAGGCGCCCTGAGGCGCCTTTTTCACGAAGGTTACGCTTACTTGGCAGCGTAACGCTCGGCAGAGCTCTTGATCTCTGCTTCGGCAGCGGCTTTGTCGCCCCAGCCTTCAACCTTGACCCACTTGCCAGCTTCCAGCTCTTTGTAGCGCTCGAAGAAGTGCTGGATCTGGGCGCGCAGCAGCTCGGGCAGATCGTTCACATCCTGGATGTGGTCGTACTGCTTGGTCAACTTGGAGTGCGGAACGGCCACGATCTTGGCGTCTTCGCCAGATTCGTCGGTCATCTTCAGCACGCCAACCGGGCGGCAGCGAATGACGGAGCCGGCCAGCAGCGGGTAGGGAGTCGGAACCAGCACGTCAACCGGATCACCATCCAGAGACAGGGTGGCGTTCACGTAGCCGTAGTTGCACGGATAGAACATCGGGGTAGACATGAAGCGATCAACGAAGATGGCACCGCTGTCCTTGTCGACTTCGTATTTGATCGGGTCGGCGTTCTGCGGGATTTCGATGATGACGTAGATGTCGTCGGGCAGGCTCTTGCCAGCCGGTACCAGATTCAGGCTCATGACGTTTCCTTTGAGTGTTGGAGTCAAGTTTGCAGGCCGATATTATAGCGATGTCGCGTCAAATGACCATATTTCAGGGCCACTGCGACAGAGTTGTTGGATACCGTGCAGCTTGGGTCTGCCAAATTGCCGTCACCTTGTTAGAATGCGCACTTCCCTTTACTGCGAAAGGAAGCGGTATGCATATTCACATTCTCGGGATCTGCGGCACCTTCATGGGTGGTCTGGCGGTGTTGGCAAAACAGCTTGGTTATCGGGTCACCGGCTCTGACGCCAACGTCTATCCCCCCATGAGTACCCAGCTCGAGCAACAGGGCATCGAACTGACCGAAGGCTACGATCCTTCCCAGCTCGATCCGGCGCCGGATCTGGTGGTGGTCGGCAACGCCATGAGCCGCGGCAACCCCTGTGTGGAGTATGTGCTGGATCGCAATCTGCCCTATATCTCCGGCCCCCAGTGGCTGCTGGAACACGTGCTGCAGGATCGCTGGGTGCTGGCCGTCGCCGGCACCCACGGCAAGACCACCACCGCCAGCATGCTGGCCTGGGTACTGGAATACGCCAAGCTGGAGCCCGGTTTCCTCATCGGCGGCGTGCCCGGCAACTTCCCGGTCTCCGCCCGTCTCGGCTCGGCTCCCTTCTTTGTCATCGAGGCGGACGAGTATGACTGCGCCTTCTTCGACAAGCGCTCCAAGTTCGTCCACTACCACCCGCGTACCCTGGTGATGAACAACCTGGAGTTTGACCATGCGGATATCTTCCCGGATCTCGCCGCCATCCAGCGCCAGTTCCACCACCTGATGCGCACCGTGCCGAGCAACGGTCGAGTGCTCTTCCCCAAGGGGGATGAGAACCTCACCGCCGTGCGCAAGATGGGCTGCTGGAGCGAAGTGGAGCTGGTGGGTCAGGACGATGCCAAGTGGAAGGCGGTCAAGCTGGCCGACGATGGCTCTGCCTTCGAGGTATGGCTGGATGGCGTGAAACAGGGCGAGGTGCACTGGGAGTGCATCGGCGAGCACAACGTCAACAACGGCCTGATGGCCATCGCCGCCGCCCGTCACGCCGGTGTCATGGTGGAGCACGGCATTGCGGCCCTCTGCCAGTTCAAGTCTCCCAAGCGACGGATGGAGCTCAAGGGGGAAGTGGCCGGCATCAGTATCTATGACGACTTCGCCCACCACCCCACCGCCATCGAAACCACTCTCGGCGGCCTGCGCGCCAAGGTGGGCAAGGCCCGCATCCTGGCGGTGCTGGAGCCCCGCTCCAACACCATGAAGCTGGGAGTGCACAAGGAAGAGCTGGCCGGCTGTTTCGACGGCGCCGACGAGGTGTTCTTCTTCCAGCCGCCCAACATCGGCTGGGATCTCGGCGAGGTGACCGCCCACATGACTCGACCGGCCAAGGTGTTCAACGATCTGGAGACCCTGATCAACCGGCTGGTGGCCGAGTGCCGCGATGGCGATCATATTCTGATCATGAGCAACGGCGGCTTCGGCGGCATTCATGACAAGCTGATCGCCCGCCTCAAGGACTATCACGGCCAGCTATGAACAAAGCGATCACCCTGGCGCTGACCGGAGCCTCCGGCGCCCCCTATGCCCTGCGCCTGCTGGAATGCCTGGTACAGGCGGACTATCGGGTCTACCTGCTCGCCTCCTCGGCGGCTCGTGTGGTGCTCAAGACCGAGCAGCAGCAGGAGTGGCCGGGCTCGCCGAAAGAGCTCTCAGCCTACCTCTGTCGCCAATATGGCGCCAAGGAGGGGCAGATCGTCGCCTGTGGCAAGGAGGAGTGGTTCTCACCGGTGGCTTCCGGCTCGGCAGCGCCCAAGCAGATGGTGGTCTGCCCCTGCTCCATGGGCACCGTCTCGGCCATTGCCAACGGCACCTCCGACAACCTGCTGGAGCGGGCGGCGGACGTGGTGATCAAGGAGCGTGGCCAGCTCATTCTGGTGCCCCGCGAGAGCCCCTTCTCGGCGATCCACCTGGAGAACATGCTGAAACTGGCCCGCCTTGGCGTGACCATCATGCCGGCGGCGCCGGGCTTTTATCATGAGCCAAAAAGCATCGCGGATCTGGTGGACTTCATGGTGGCGCGGATCCTCGATCATCTGGGGATCGAGCACGCACTGACTCGCCGCTGGGGCTACGACAAAGGGTGAGATGAGCGGATAGCGGACAAACAAAAGCGGCGCCGACCTGAACAGTTCGGCGCCGCTTTTTTGCTGGAGCGGATTAGGCTGCCTGGATGGGGGCGGTTACGTACTTGAACAGAAAATCGGTCACCTCTTCCCGGCTCGGGCGTTGTGGCTGATTGATCATCTGCATCATGACGTAGCCGAAGCCGGTCAGGGAGCGGGCCAGATCCTGCGCCGACAGCACACTCTGGATCTCGCCGGCATCCATGGCGCGTTGCAGGTGAGGTGCAATGCGTTCCAGAGCCTTGTCCAGCAGCTTGGCGTAACGGGGCCAGACCTCTTCCCGCACCGATGAGCTCCACTCCAGCCAGATGCTGGCGTGGTCAGGCTGATCGTAGGCGGCGTCAACAAACAGCTTCACGTGGCGGCGAATGCTGTCGCTGACCGGGCCCTGGCCGGAGTAGGCCTGTTCCAGCATTTGATGCACGAAACGTTCGATCTCGGCCAACACTTCATCCACCAGCTCTTCACGGGTGTTGAAATAGTTGAACACGGTAGCAACTGAGACCTTGGCCTGTTCTGCGATTTCGGCGTGACCCGCACGGCCGATGCCGCGACGGGAGAACACCTCGATGGCACATTCCATCAATTGATTGCGTCGGGCCTCCGGCGAAAGCCGGGTTCGACGTCTAATTTCTGCGCGTGGTTCCATAGTTTTTTCATCTAATAGTTATTGATTATGGTGTTTATAGTATTGTCACCGATAATGCCCGAGGGCCTGCTAACTCTATCAATTAAAATAAGCCGATAAAAGCATCACGTATGCCTGACGCCCTTCGGCTTGAATGGTAGAATCATCGGTTTTGACGTTAATGAACGGCCAAATTTGCTTTGGCCATTATGGAGTAAGTGATGAAACACACTGTCGAGGTGATGATCTCCGAGGCTGAAGTCGCCGCCCGGATCGCCAAATTGGGTGAAGAGATCACCGCCCGTTACCAGGGCTCTGATGAAGTGGTCATGATCGGCCTGCTGCGCGGCTCCTGCGTCTTCCTGGCCGACCTGTGCCGCCAGACCCAGCTGCCCATCACCCTGGATTTTATGACCGCCTCCAGCTATGGCTCCGGCATGCACAGTACCCGTGACGTGCGCATCCTGAAAGACCTGGATGACGACATCAAAGGGAAGGACGTGGTGATCGTCGAAGACATCATCGACACCGGCTACACCCTCAACAAGGTGCGCGAGATCCTCTCTCTGCGCGAGCCGAAATCCCTGGCCATCTGCACCCTGCTGGACAAGCCGTCCCGCCGTGAAGTACAGGTGCCGGTGGACTGGATCGGTTTCTCCATTCCGGATGAATTCGTGGTGGGCTGCGGCATCGATTATGCCCAGAAGTACCGCAATCTGCCGTTCATCGGCAAGGTAATACCGCAAGAGTAAGCAAGGTTCAAGAATATGACGGGCAAGGTGGCAGAGCGCCATTTTCTGTCTGCAGGCGGCCTTGGCCGCCTTTTCTGTCTCGAGATGGGATGAGCCATCACAGGGGTTGCAATGAACGCACTGGAAATCAGCGGCCTGAAGAAGACCTATCAGGGGGGCGTCGAAGCCCTTAAAGGCATTGATCTCACTGTCAAACAGGGGGATTTCTTCGCCCTGCTCGGCCCCAACGGGGCGGGCAAGTCCACCACCATCGGCATCATCAGCTCGCTGGTGAACAAGAGTGCCGGCAAGGTGAAGGTGTTCGGCTACGACATCGACACTCACCTGGAAGAGGCCAAGGCCCAGCTCGGGCTGGTGCCGCAGGAGTTCAACTTCAGCCAGTTCGAGAAGGTGATCCAGATCGTCACCCATCAGGCCGGCTTCTATGGCGTGCCGCGGGCCGAGGCCAAGATCCGCGCCGAGAAGTACCTGCGTCAGCTCGACCTGTGGGACAAGCGCGACATGCCAGCCCGCACTCTCTCCGGCGGCATGAAGCGCCGGCTGATGATCGCCCGCGCCCTGATGCATGAGCCCAAGCTGCTGATCCTCGACGAGCCGACCGCCGGGGTGGACATCGAGATCCGTCGCTCCATGTGGAATTTCCTCAAGGATCTCAACGAGCAGGGCGTCACCATCATACTCACCACCCACTATCTGGAAGAGGCGGAGATGTTGTGTCGCAACATCGGCATCATCGACAAAGGGCGCCTCATCGAGAACACCAGCATGAAGAAGCTGCTGGGCAAGCTGGGCCGCGAGACCTTCATGCTGGATCTGGCGCCGGGCTCCGCCGTGCCGAACCTGCCCGAGTTCAACGGCCGCATGCAGGACGAGCGCACCCTGGAGGTGGATCTGGACAAGAGCCAGTCCCTCAACAGCCTGTTCGATCAGCTGTCGAGCCAGCAGGTGCAGGTACTGAGCATGCGCAACAAGGCCAACCGGCTGGAAGAGCTGTTCGTCAGCCTGGTCGAGGAGGGGAGAAAAGCATGAACCTGACCACTTACTACATCGCCTTCAAGAGCATTCTGGCCAAGGAGATCAGCCGCTTCACCCGGATCTGGATCCAGACCCTGGTGCCGCCCGCCATCACCATGAGCCTCTACTTCGTCATCTTCGGCAACCTCATCGGCGGCCGCATCGGTGACATGGGGGGCTTCAGCTACATGGAGTTCATCGTGCCCGGCCTCATCATGATGTCGGTCATCACCAACTCCTACTCCAACGTCGCCTCCTCCTTCTTCAGCGCCAAGTTCCAGCGCAACGTGGAGGAGCTGCTGGTGGCGCCTGTGCCCAACTACGTCATCATCGCCGGTTACGTCGGCGGTGGCGTGGCGCGCGGCCTCTGTGTCGGCCTCATCGTCACCCTGGTGTCGCTGTTCTTTGTGCCGCTGCAGATCCACCACCTGTTCAGCGTCTGCTTCACCGTGCTGCTGACCGCCATCCTCTTCTCGCTGGGCGGCCTCATCAATGCGGTGTTTGCCAAGACCTTCGACGACATCAGCATCATCCCCACCTTCGTGCTGACGCCGCTCACCTACCTGGGCGGGGTCTTCTACTCCATCAGCCTGCTGCCACCCTTCTGGCAGGGGGTCTCCCAGGTGAACCCGATCATCTACATGGTGAACGCATTCCGTTACGGCTTTCTCGGGATTTCCGACGTGCCGCTCGGCACCGCCTACCTCATCATCATCGGCTTCATTGTGGCTCTCTACGGTCTGGCCTGGTGGCTCATCTCACGCGGCACCGGGCTGCGCCACTGATGCAATGCAACGGGCACCTTTCGGTGCCCGTTTCTTTGTTGCCTCTTTTACCTCTCCTGCGCTGGCCCCATCTCGAACAGGGCCAATAACCACCCTTTTATCAAGGCTTTATCCGGCACCTTGTGATCCACCGCAATTTTCAGATTACCCCCAAAGGTATAATTCCCGCGGTTGGAAGGTCTGCGCAATGGCGGCCCTCCGTCTCTTCTTTTTCTCACCAGGGCAGGATCGCCTATGTCACTGATCACCGAGTTGCCAGCCATTTTCGACAGTTTTTCAGATGCCCGCCGGCAGGGCTTTCTGGCCGTGATGGCACTCAAGGAGCGACAGATCCCCCTGGTCGGCACCTACTGCACCTTCATGCCGCAAGAAGTGGTGATGGCCGCCGGCGCCGTGGTGGTATCGCTCTGCTCCACCAGCGACGAGACCATAGAGGAGGCCGAGAAAGATCTGCCCCGCAACCTATGCCCGCTGATCAAGAGCAGCTACGGTTTCGGCAAGACCGACAAGTGCCCCTACTTCTACTTCTCTGATCTGGTGGTGGGGGAAACCACCTGCGACGGCAAGAAGAAGATGTACGAGTACATGGCCGAGTTCAAACCGGTGCACGTGATGCAGCTGCCCAACCGCGCCGATGACGAGGCCTCCCGCACCCTGTGGCGCAGCGAAATAGTCCGCTTCAAGGAGTTGCTGGAGCAGCAGTTTGGCCAACCCATCAGCGAGCACGCGCTGCGCGACGCCATCGTGCTGAAGAACCGCGAGCGCCGCGCGCTGGCCGACTTCTACCGGCTGGGTCAGCTCAACCCGCCGGCGCTGAGCGGCACCGACATCCTCAAGGTGGTCTATGGCGCCACCTTCCGCTTCGACAAGGAGCAGCTCATCGGCGAGCTGCAGGAGATGACCCGCCGCATCAAGGCCGAGTACGCCGACGGCAAGCGGCTCGATGCCCGTCCGCGCATCCTCATCACCGGCTGCCCCATCGGCGGCGCCGCCGATAAGGTGGTGCGTCTCATTGAAGAGCACGGCGGCTGGGTGGTGGGTTATGAGAACTGCACCGGCGCCAAGGCGACCGAGCAGTGCGTGAGCGAACAGGGTGACCCGTTCGATGCGCTGACCGACAAGTATCTGGCCATCGGCTGCTCCTGCATCTCCCCCAACCACCAGCGCATGAATCTGCTGAGCCAGATGGTGGAGGAGTATCAGGCAGACGGGGTGATCGACGTGATCCTGCAGGCCTGTCACACCTATGCGGTGGAGTCGCTCGCTATCAAACGCCACGTGCGTGATCGCCACGGCATCCCCTACATGGCGGTGGAGACCGACTACTCCAGTGCCGACAAGGGACAGCTGGCTACCCGGCTGGCGGCCTTTATCGAAATGCTGTGAGGAGGTGCCGTGTCACTCACCATCGGGATTGACTCCGGCTCCACCGCGACCAAGGGGATCCTGTTCGACCACAGAGAGGGCGGGCGCATCGTTCGCCGCTTTCTGGTGCCGACCCCCTTTCGTCCGCTGGCCGCCATCGAGCAAGGCTGGGAGACGCTCTCGGCCGGGCTGCCGGAGCGCCCCCATCTGACCCTGACCGGTTATGGCCGCGATCTGGCGTCGTTCGCCGATCGGCGGGTCACCGAGATCTCCTGTCATGGGCTGGGGGCGCGCCTGCTCTGTCCGTCGGTGCACACCGTCATCGACATCGGCGGCCAGGACAGCAAGGTGATCCAGCTCGATGGCGACGGCAACCTCACCGACTTTCTGATGAACGACAAGTGCGCCGCCGGTACCGGCCGCTTTCTCGAGGTGATCACCCGCACCCTGGGGGCGCGGGTCGAACAGCTCGACGAGCTGCTGGAAGGGGCAGAGCCCCATGACATCAGCAGCATGTGCACCGTGTTTGCAGAATCGGAGGCGATCAGCCTGCGCTCGGCGGGCATTCCGGCCGAGTCGATCCTGGCCGGCATCGTCCGCTCCATGGCCCGGCGCAGTGCCAACTTCATCGGCCGCCTCGGCGCCAGGCCGACTGTGCTCTTTACCGGCGGTGTCAGCCACTGCGCCACCTTCCGCCACTATCTGGCGCAAGGATTGGGTTGCGACGTGGCCACCCACCCTGACGCCCAGTTTGCCGGTGCGCTGGGGGCGGCCTTGTTCGGTGCGCGTGCCCGCACGGGAGGTAAGTCATGAACGCAGAGTTCCTCTACCTGTTTCACTCCACCCTCGGTACGGTCAGGCTGCGCAAGCGGCTGGAGCAGCAGCCCCACCCGTTTCGGGTCTGCGACGTACCGCGCCGGCTCAGTGCCGGCTGCGGCCTCGCCATCCGCCTGCACTGCCCGCCCGAGGAGTGGCAGCAGTGGTGCCAGCGCGGCGAAACCGCCGCCGTCTTTCGCTGTGACGAAGACGGTGAGTATTGCGAACTGGCCCGCTATCCGGCCGCCGGCTAGGGCATGGTGAGTCCTGCTCGGGGAGTTGGCAGTGGAGGGCATGGATGATAAAGAGCTATCCCGTGGCCGTGTATCTGCGGGTGCTGGCCAGGTTGGCGCTGGGGGGATTTTTCGTCGCCTCCGCCGGGTTCAAGCTGGCTGCGCCGGAGCTGTTCGCCGAGCAGATCGGCGCCTTCGGTCTGCTCTGGTCGCCGTTCATTCCCCTTGCCGTCTGGGGGCTTATCGGGCTGGAGCTCTGCGCAGGCGTGGCGGTCATCGCCAACCGGCGCTGGGGACTGTGGCTGGTGATCGGGCTGCTCGCCCTGTTTATTCCGGTGTTGGGCTATGGCATCGCCATCGGGCTCGACATCTCTTGCGGCTGTCTTGGCAGGGCTGATCTCGGCTCGCTGCCACAGGCCCTCTTGCGGGATCTGCTGCTGTTGACGCTTGCGGGCGCCTTGCTGCGTCACTCCCGCCCCGTTTTTACCGTTCCAAAGGAGCAGTGACATGATGAGATTGCAATCCCGCACCCTGATGGCCTCGCTGATTGCGGCCAGCTTTGCCCTCGGTGGCTGTGGCGACAACCAGTTCGAGCAGGAGACCAAACTGGAGCAGGCGGCGGTACAGCTCTCCCAGGAGACCCAGCAGGGGGGCTATCAGCTGTTGACCGTGGCCGAGCTGAAGACCCGGACGGATAAAGGAGAGGCGCTGGTGATCATCGACACCATGCCGTTCGAGGACTCCTACAAGAAGGAGCATATTCCGGGGGCCAGGAATTTTGCCTTCGTGAAGGAGGCCAAGTCCGGCGATGACTGGAGCCAGATCGTCGAGGGGAGCGGCACACCCGAGCAGCTGTTGGCCCTGCTGGGAGACGACAAGACCCGGCCCGTGGTGTTCTACTGCGGCTTCGTCAAGTGTGGCCGCAGCCACAACGGGGCAGCCTGGGCGGTCACTCAGGGGTATCAGCAGGTCTATCGGGTGCCGGGCGGCATCTTCGCCTGGAAAGGGGCGGGTTACCCGATCAGCGCCGAGTAGGCAGGAAGTGCTCAGATACAACAAAGCCCGCACATGCGGGCTTTGTTGTCAGTGGCGCAGCGACTCAGGGGCGGGCCAGCGCCACCACCCGGTTGTCGATGAGGCGGGCCTTGCCGAGATACGCCGCCATCAGGATCACTAGCTGCTCGCTCTCGTCAGTGGCCGCTTCCAGGGTGGCGGCATCGACGATGTCGATGGCATCGGTCCGAAAACCGACCTTGTCGAGGCGCTGGCTGGCCTGGGCCACCAGGGAGGGCAGGTGGTGGTCACCCGCTTCAATCTGCTCGGCGATCCAGTTCATGGTGCGCGCCAGCTCAGGGGCAATAGCTCTCTCGGCGGCGGTCAGGTAGCCGTTGCGCGAGGAGAGCGCCAGCCCGTCTTCGGCCCGCACCGTGGGCACGCCGACGATCTCGATGGGCATCGCCATGTCGGCCACCATCTTGCGAATGAGCGCCAGCTGCTGGTAATCCTTCTGTCCGAAGCAGGCCACGTCAGGCTGCACCAGATTGAACAGCTTGGTAACGACGGTGCTGACGCCGCGGAAGTGGCCCGGACGCAGCGCCCCCTCCAGCAGCGTGGAGAGACCCGGCACCTCGACGAAGGTCTGGCTGGCCAGCCCCTGCGGATACATGATCTCCGGGGTCGGCGTGAACACCATGTCCACCCCGGCCGCCTCCAGCGCGGCGCAATCCTGCTCCAGGGTGCGCGGGTAGTTGGCGAGATCCTCGGCCTTGTCGAACTGCATCGGGTTGACGAAGATGCTGACCACCACCTTCTCGGCGTGGCTGTGCGCCTCCTTCACCAGGGTAAGGTGGCCCTGGTGCAGGTTGCCCATGGTGGGCACGAATGCGATGGCGCGCCCTTCACGGCGCCATTGGCCGATCTGTTCACGCAGAGCGGCGGGATTGTTAACGACCAACATCAACTGTTCACCTTCGAAAAGATCAAAGAGAGGCGGGCAGGAGCCCGTGCGGATAAGCGCGAAGTGTCAACGCGCGGCATCATCATCGGCGGTTACCTTGGGATGAATCATCAAAAGAGGGGGCTCACTCTGCCCCGGAGGGCGAAACGGGGGCGCAGGCCCCCGCTCTCGTCACGGCATCACATCAGTTGAAGCAGTGCTCCGGGCCCGGGAAGGTCCCTTCGCTCACCTGCTTCACATAGAGCCGGATGGCGGCGCGCATGTCGCCGGTCTCGGCCAGGAAGTTCTTGGTGAACTTGGGCACATAGCCGGAGGTGATGCCGAAGGCATCGTGCATCACCAGGATCTGGCCGTCGGTGGCCGGGCCGGCACCTATGCCGATCACCGGAATGCGCAGCGCCTTGCTGATGCGCTCGGCCAGCGAAGTGGGCACGCACTCGAGCACCAGCAGCTGGATGCCGGCGGCCTGCAGCTCAAGGGCCTGACGGTAGATCTCCTGGGCCTGGAACTCGTCGCGCCCCTGCACCTTGAAGCCGCCAAACACGTGCACGGATTGCGGGGTGAGGCCGAGGTGGCCGCACACCGGCACGCCGTTGCGGGTCAGATGGCGGATGGAGTCGCACAGCCAGTCACCCCCTTCCATCTTCACCATGCGGGCGCCGGCCGCCATCAGCCGGGCGGCATTCTGATAGGTCTGCTCTGGGGTGGCATAGCTCATGAACGGCATGTCGCTCACCACCAGGGCATTGGTCGTGCCGCGCACCACGCAACGGGTGTGATAGACCATCTCGTCCATGTTGACCGCCAGGGTATCCTGGCCACCCTGCAGCACCATGCCCAGCGAATCGCCGATGAGCAGCACGTGAGCGCCCTCGTCGTCGAACAGCTTGGCAAAGGTGGCATCATAGGCGGTGATGGCGGTGATTCGTTGGCCTTCCTGCTTCATCTTCAGCAGGTTGGTGGTGGTGATCTTGCTCATAGAGGCTCCTGTTCGTCTGCACTTGCGGCAATGATGGCAAGGCCATTGCGCGGGCAGCGGGCAACCAGTTGTGCGAGCGGCGTGCCGCAGGGCAGCACCAGAGCGGGCGCGATTTCGGCCAGGGGCAGCAGCACGAACTCCCGCTCCTGCATGCCGTAATGGGGAACGATGAGGCGCTCAGAGTTGATCACCTGATCGCCATAGAGCAGCAGATCGAGATCCAGGGTTCTCGGCCCCCACCGCTCATCCTTGCGCACACGTCCTTGTTCCAGCTCGATTTTTTGCAGTTGATCCAGCAGCGCCAGCGGCGCCAGCCGGGTGTTGAGCCGGGCCACGGCATTGACGTAGTCCGGTTGATCAGCAGGCCCCATGGGGCGGCTGCTGTAAAGCGACGAGGCCTGCACCAGCACGGAATCCGGCAGGGTCGCCAGCGCGGCGATGGCGCGGCGAGCCTGGCCGACGGGGTCGGCCAGGTTGGAGCCGATGGCGACGAAGACCTCGGTCATCACGTCAGTTGTCACTCGGCCGCTTTCGGTTTGCGGCGACGGGGGCGACGACGGTTGCGGCTGTTGCTGCTGCGTTTCTCGCCATCGTTGCTGCGGGCCGCACCGCTCTGACCACGCTCACCGCTGGCCGGGCGGCGAGTCGCTTCCCGTTGCAGCTGCGGGCGCACGTCCGGGTTGGACTCCACGTAGCGTTCCCACCAGCTGGCCAGCTCGCCGAGGCCACGTTCGACCCGGTTGCGTAGCAGCAGGAAGTCGAACGCCGCGCGGAACTTTGGATGCTCCATGGCCCGCTCGGGGTGGCGGCCCTGACGGCGGGTCAGCCGCTGCTGCAGGGCCCAGATATCGCGCACATCGGTGGTGAAACGGCGCGGGACGGCGATGATCCGCACCTGGTTGTCCAGCACCTCGTTGATCGCCAACATGAAGGCGTCATACCAGGGCAGGCCGCTCTCGTTCTCCAGCACCCGGCCCCGGGCCTCGACGCAGCCCCACAGCAGGGTGGCGTAGAGGAAGGCGGGGGTGACGCGCTTCTCTTCACGAACGCGAGTGTCGGTATCGATCAGCGCCTGCTCGATGAACTGCTCGTAGGGCGAGTTGCCGTGCGGGGTAAACAGCGCGGCTACCTGCGGGAACAGCTGCTGGAACAGACCGTACTCGCGCAGCAGCTTGTAGGTGGTCAGGGCATCGCCGGCCAGGAACAGCTTGAGGGTCTCCTCAAACAGGCGGGCCGCCGGAATATCCTGCAGCAGCGGCGCCAGCTCCTTGATGGGGGCGGCGGTGCGCGGGCTGATGGTCATGTCCAGCTTGGCGGCGAAGCGCACGGCGCGCAGCATCCGCACCGGATCTTCCCGGTAGCGGGTCTCGGGGTCGCCGATGAGTTCCAGCTTGCGTTCGGCCAGGTCTTCCAGCCCACCCTCGAAATCGTGCAGGGTGAAGTCCTTGGCGCTGTAGTAGAGGGCGTTGACGGTAAAGTCGCGACGTTCGGCATCCTCTTCGATGGTGCCGTAGACGTTGTCGCGCAGCAGCATCCCTTCATCGGACTGGGCCGACACATGTTTGCTGGTATTGACCTGATGGTGGTGACCGCGGAAGGTGGCCACTTCGATCACGTCACGACCAAAGACGATGTGGGCCAGCCGGAAACGGCGGCCGATCAGGCGGCAGTTGCTGAACAGTGACTTGATCTGCTCCGGCGTCGCATCGGTGGCGATGTCGAAATCCTTGGGCGTCTTCCCGAGCAGCAGATCCCGTACCCCGCCGCCGACCAGGTAGGCTTCGTAGCCGCCCTTGTTCAGGCGATAGAGCACCTTGAGTGCATTCTCGCTGATCTCTTTGCGCGAAATCAGGTGCTGGTCACGGCTTAAGGTACGACGTTGCCCGGCGACACGGGCCGGAATGGGGGACTCCACCGACTGCTCGCCGTCTTCCTTGCCGAGCACCTTGCGGCAAAAGTTTGCGATCTGGGAAAAAATGGTACACCTCGTTATGACTTCAAATTGACGGGAGGCCAAAAAAATAGCGGCCTATCATAGCTCACGCCTCACCAAATGAAAAACCGTGCTGGCAATTGATCCCGTTTGAATCAGTGTTGCCGCAAAAAATAGCGGTCTATTCAATAGCTCACGCCTAACCAAATGAAAAACCGTGCTGGTAATTGATCCCGTTTGAATCAGGATTGCCGCAAAAAATAGCGGTCTATTCAATAGCTCACGTCTAACCAAATGAAAAACCGTGCTGGCAATTGATCCCGTTTGAAACGGATTATCCCGGTAAAATCACGACCAACCTCGGGCGATTCACGTCCAATCAGATAAACACGGCCGGTTCGGCTCAGCCGTCAGCCAGCGGGATCTTCTCGCTGGCGGGCACCTTGGCCAGTTGCCAGTGGCTTATGCCCCAGTCGATGAGCTCGTCGACCCGGCTCGCCAGCAGCTCGGGGGGCGGACATTGACCGAGGAAGTGCAGTGCCCGCCACAGGGCCGGGCGCACCTCGTCCTGTGCCAGCGCTGGCGCGTGATTCTGCTTGGAGAGCTTGTTGCCGTCGGCCTGCACCGCCAGCGGCAGATGCACCCAGGCGGGCACGGGGGCGCCCAGGGTCTGGTAGAGGGCAATCTGGCGCACCGTCGGCTCCAGCAGGTCGGCACCGCGCACTATCTCGGTGATGCCGCAGTCCATATCGTCCACCACCACCGCCAGGTTGTAGGCGTAGAGCCCATCGCGCCGGCGCACGATGAAATCCTCCTCGGCCAGCGCCGCCGGTACCGCGATACGACCCTGCAGGCCATCCTCGAAGTCGTAGACCGGGTGATGCTGGCGCAGGCGGGCGGCGCAGCCCTCTGCACTCAGTCCGAGGGTGCGACAGTGGCCGTTGTAAAAACCGCCGCTCGCCATGATTTCGCGCCGGGTACAGCGGCACCAGTAGAGATCGCCGGCCCGGTAGAGCTGCTCGATGATTTCGTCGTAGCGGGCGTGACGCCGGCTCTGGTACATCACCTCGCCATCCCACTGCAGGCCATGGGCCTCAAGGGTCTTGAGGATAAGGTCGGCGGCCCCAGCCATCTCCCGCGGCGGATCGATATCTTCGATGCGCACCAGCCAGCGCCCCTGTTGTGCCCTGGCCTGCAAGAAGCTGCCGAGCGCCGCAATCAGGGAGCCGAAGTGGAGCGGACCCGAAGGGGAGGGGGCAAAGCGGCCTATATAAGGGAGGGGCGGGGATGACGGGGTGGCATTCACGGACATGGTCATTCGGATAAAAAAGGCATTGAGGCAGCATTCTGGGACGACCCGGCCAAAAGCTCAATAAAAAAGGGAGCCCGCGAGCTCCCTTTTTTGTGTCATGCCAGAGGTCGGTATCAACCGGCCATCTGTTTTTCCTTGATCTCGGCCAGCGTCTTGCAGTCAACGCAGAGGTCGGCGGTCGGACGGGCTTCCAGACGGCGGATGCCGATCTCGATGCCGCAGTGTTCGCAGTAACCGAAGTCGTCGTCTTCGAGCAGCAGCAAGGTCTTCTCGATCTTCTTGATCAGCTTGCGCTCACGGTCGCGGGTACGCAGTTCCAGCGCGAACTCTTCTTCCTGCGCGGCGCGATCCACTGGATCCGGAAAGTTGGCAGCCTCATCCTTCATGTGGTCAACGGTGCGGTCAACTTCCTGCATCAGTTGGTTGCGCCAGGCTCCCAGGATCTTGCGAAAATGTGCCTTTTGTTGGTCATTCATGTACTCCTCACCCGGTTTTTCCTGGTAAGGCGCCACACCCGCAATGGCCAGGGGGCCCAGAGATTTCCTGTTTTCGCCTGTTGGCATGCCCTGTCTCCTAATTCAGCACGCTACCCGTGCCATCCATAAATTGAGGGCGACATCTATAGCAGAAGGGTAACTTGGAGGCAAACAAGCCGTACCAATAATGTTACCCACTCCAACATTTATTCGCTGCCCTCGGGTAGCAGGTGACAAGATTCAAACGGGATAAAATCTTGTGCCACCATGCTCTGCACCCCAACATGGGGTCGATAGCATAAAATTTCAACCCCTGCCGCAATTGCTTGCTCAATAAGCAGACTATAGTGCGGATCTATATGCGCTGCCGGGCGCATTCTCACGATTCCGGAGTGCAAAACCATAAATAACAGCACGGCTCTGTGCCCTGCCGCCTTCATGGCCATTAATTCACGCAAGTGCTTGGCGCCACGGGTGGTTACCGCATCGGGGAAGTAACCCATGCCGGCTTGCTCCCGCTCGTCGAGCAGGGTCACCGATTTCACCTCGATATAACAGGCAGGTAGGTGGTCATCTTCCAGCAGCAGATCGATGCGACTGTTCTCTTCGCCGTATTTCACCTCGGTGCGCAGTCTGGCATAGCCGCGCAGCGGGGCGAGGGCATCCTGCTCGATAAGCTCCCGGGCCAGCTGGTTGGCGCGGGCCGTGTTGACGCAGATGAAGTGACCGGCCGGGCTCTCGGCGATCTCCCAGCTGTGGGGCAGCTTGCGCTTTGGGTTGCTTGATGTGGAGTACCAGACCCGGGTGCCCGGCTCGGCACAGCCGGTCATGGCGCCGGTATTGGCGCAGTGGATGGTGATCACCTCGCCGTTGTCGAGTCGCACGTCGGTCAGGAAGCGCTTGTAGCGGGCGACCAGCTGCCCGGATTGCAGGGGGGGATCGAAGATCATGGTATGGCTCTCTTAATCGATGAGTCTGGGCATGGCAGCCGGTCAGGATGCCATCTTCTCTCTGGCCCGCAGCGGCCAGCAGGCGAGGGGCTCATAGCGCACCCCATCCGGGGTCGAGAGGGATTGATAGAGGCAGAAGCGGTCGGCCCGCAGCACAAAGTCGGGGGCGGGCAGCAGCGCCGGCGGTTCGCTCGCCTTGCGTGACAGGGTGACGTGGGGGCGATAGCCCTGCTCGCCGTTGCCAAGCCCCAGCTTCTCGCCATGGCGACGCAGCGCCCTGGCCAGCACGGTCAGCTCGTTGGGCCACTCTCTCGGGCCAATCCAGGCGGCCTTGGCACGGCCGAACCAGCCGGTTTCATTGAGCGCTATGGTGAGCGGCGGACAGTGCTGGCGCTCGACGGCAGCCATCAGCTGCGCGGTGGTGGTCTCGTTCGCTTCGCCGAGGAAGGCCAGCGTCAGGTGGAGGTTGGCGGCGGGGACCGGCTGGCCCGGCCAGGGCAGTTGATCGCGCCAGGCGACGATATCGGCGGCCAGCGCCTCGGCGGGCAGGGCAAAGAAGAGTTTGGCCATTCGGGTGAGGGTGCCTCTTTGATGCGGACGGGTGGCCCATTCTATGGCAGCCGTCCGCTCCTGTCTCGCCGGCCGACATCCACTCACGGTGGCCGGGCAGGCTGTGGCAGAATAGGCGCCGTTTTACGGCTTGCAACAAGAAGGTGCTGATCCCTTTGTCTTCCTTCCCCATAGTGTCGGTGCTGCCCGCACTCTTTGCCGCCATCGACAACCATGCCAGCGTGATCCTGCAGGCGCCCCCCGGCGCGGGCAAATCGACCCTGCTGCCGCTGGAGCTGGTGCGCCAGCACCGGCTGCCCGGTCGCATCATCATGCTGGAGCCCAGACGTCTGGCGGCGCGCAATATCGCGGGCTTTCTGGCGCGCCAGCTCGGGGAGAAGGTGGGCGAGCGCATTGGCCTGCGGGTACGCGGCGAGAGCCGCACCAGCAGCCAGACCCGGCTCGAGATCGTCACCGAGGGGGTGCTGACCCGGATGTTGCAGCAGGATCCCGAACTCACCGGCGTCTCCCTGGTCATCTTCGATGAGTTCCACGAGCGCAGCCTGCACGCCGACACCGCGCTGGCCTTCGCCATCGAGAGCCAGCAGGGGCTGCGCGATGACCTCAAGCTCTTGGTGATGTCTGCCACCCTGGACGGTATGGCGCTCGAGGCGCTGCTGCCGGAGGCACCTGTGGTGCGCTCCGAGGGGCGCGGTTTTCCCATCGACTACCACTACCGCCCCGCCAATCGCCAGCAGTGGCTGGAGCCCCAGGTCGGCGCCGTGGTGCTGGAGGCGTTGGCCGCCCACGCCGGCAGCCTGCTGGTGTTCCTGCCGGGCCAAGGGGAGATCGAGCGGCTGGCGCAGTGGCTGGAAGGACGGCTGCCGGACGAGGTGACCCTCGCCCCCCTCTACGGCCGCCTCGACATGGCGGCCCAGCAGGCGGCCATCGAGCCGGCGCCTGCTGGGCGTCGTAAGCTGGTGCTCACCACCAATGTGGCGGAGACCTCCCTCACCATCGAGGGGATCTCGGTGGTGGTCGACAGCGGGCTGGAGCGGCGCGCCTCCTTCGACCTCAAGAGCGGCGTCACCCGGCTGGAGACCCGCCCCATCGCCAAAGCCTCCGCCACCCAGCGGGCGGGTCGTGCCGGGCGTCTCGGCCCCGGTGTCTGCTACCGGCTCTGGAGCAGCGAGGTGCAGGAGCGCCTCGCCGAGCAGAGCCCGCCCGACATCCTCACCCAGGAGCTGACCGGCCTGCTGCTGGACGCCGCCCAGTGGGGGGCCAAGGTCGAAGATCTGCCGCTGCTGGACATGCCGCCGGCCGCCGCCGTGGCCAGCGCCCAGCGGCTGCTGGTGAGCCTCGGCGCCATGAAGCCGGAGGGTGAGCAACAACTTACCCCGGCCGGCCGCGCCATGGCGACCTTCGGTACCCATCCCCGGCTTGCCCGCATGCTGCTGCGCGCGCGCGAGCTGGAGGCCGAGGGTCTGACAGGGATTGTCGCCGATGCGGCTTTCCTGGTGGCGCTGCTGGAAGAAGATCTGCGAGGATCGGAGCGCCTCTCTGTGCTGTTCCACCGCCGCCAGGGGGCCCTGCGCCAGAGTGCGGCCCGCTGGTTCGAGCGGCTCGGCACTCGCCCCGCCAATGCCCAGGGGCAATGGCTGGGGCTGCTGTGCGCCCTCGCCTGGCCCGATCGCATCGGCAAGCTGCGCAGCGGCAGCCGTTATCAGCTCAGTGGCGGGGTGAGCTGCGATCTGGTAGAAGGTCACCCCTGTCAGGGGCAGGGGGCGCTCATTGCCATCGAGATGGGCCAGAACGAGCGCGGCAGCCGTATCTTCATCGCCGAGCCGGTGGAGCTGGATGAGCTGGTGCGCCAGCTGCCCGAGCTGGTCGGCGAGCGCCAGTGGTTCGACTGGGACGAGCGCGAGGAGCGGGTGCGGGCCGAACGCCAGCAGGTGATCGGCGAGCTGGTGCTGAGCCAGCGACCGCTGACGGAACTCTCTGATGAACAGAAGGGGCGCTGCCTGCTGCAGGGGATCCGGCGCAAGGGGCTGCATGTGCTGCCTTGGGATGACACCAGCGAGGGGCTGCTGGCCCGCTTGCGTTGCGCCGCCGACTGGCTGCCCGACGAAGGGTGGCCAGCCATGGATGAGGCGAGCCTGCTGGCCAACCTCGAGCAATGGCTGCTGCCGGCGGTGAGCGGCATGACCCGGCTGGAGCAGTTGAAAAAGCTCGACCTTGCCGACATCCTGCGCCAGTCTCTGCCCTGGCCCCTGCCAAGACGGCTGGACGAGGCGCTGCCTGGCCACTTCACCGCGCCGACCGGCAGTCGGGTGCGGATCCGCTATCAGCCGGGTCAGGCGCCGGTGATCCCGGTGCGCATCCAGGAGATGTTCGGTCAGGCCACGACTCCGTGCGTGGCTGACGGCCGGGTGGCGCTGGTGGTGGAGCTGCTCTCCCCGGCCCAGCGGCCGCTGCAGATCACCGCCGATCTGGCCGCTTTCTGGGCCGGCTCCTACGAGCTGGTGAAAAAAGAGATGAAGGGACGCTACCCCCGCCACTACTGGCCGGACAACCCGCTGGAAGCGATGCCGACCAGAGTCACCAAGAAGAAGATGGGGTTGTAGATTGCTGCCGGGCATGGCGAAGCCCAGCGCCAGCAGACGCTCCTCACCCTGACTCGTTCCCAGAGAGAGGGAACCGATCGCGCTGGGTGTTTGCGCCCTTTTCCTCTGCCTTTTTCAACGAGATGGGAGAAGGGTTGGGGATGAGGGGGTATCCCTTGGTCTGGCGAAATGAAACTCAGGATCCCGGTTCGATTGGTCAGGCCCGATCGGACGTTCGCGAATGCGACAACATAAGTAGAAAGAGAAGCAAAGAGGATTTATGGCAACGCAACGACGCAAGCGCACTCCCAAGAAGGTGGCGCCCAAACGCACCATCTGGCGCACGCTGTTCTGGCTGGGCTTCAAGCTCTCCCTGGTGGGAGCGGCCTTCATGGTGGTGTTTGGCATCTACCTGGATACCAAGGTGCGTGAACGCTTCGACGGCGAGAAGTGGCAGTTGCCAGTGATGGTCTACAGCCGGCCGCTGGAGCTCTATCCCAGCCAGCGCCTCTCCCAGACCCAGATGCTGCGCGAGCTCAACATGCTGAGCTACAAGCAGGTGCGCCAGCCCCACTCCCCGGGCGAGTATGCGGTGAGCGGCAACAGCATCGAGCTTGTTCGCCGGCCGTTTGCCTTCCATGACGGGGCCGATGCCGCCCGCGGCCTGCGCCTCACCTTCAACGGCGCGCGGTTGGAGGGGATCCAGTCGCTGGAGAACCAGCGTCAGCTCGGTTACGCCCAGATGGACCCGGTGCTGCTCGATCGCCTCAACACCGAGGATCGGGAGGATCGCCTGCTGGTGCGCCTCGCCGAGGTGCCGGACAGCCTGCTGATCACATTGCTCACCACCGAGGATCGGGACTTCTACCAGCACGGCGGCGTCTCGCCGGTGGCCATCATGCGCGCCATGGCGGCCAACCTGCTGGCGGGGCGCACCGTGCAGGGCGGCAGTACCCTGACCCAGCAGCTGGCCAAGAACTTCTTCCTGACCCGGGAACGCAGCCTGTGGCGCAAGGCGCAGGAAGCCTACATGGCGGTGCTCATCGACTATCGCTACAGCAAGGACGAGATCCTGGAAGCCTACCTCAACGAGGTCTATCTGGGGCAGAACTTCTCCCAGGGGGTCTATGGCTTCGGGCTCGCCTCCTACTTCTACTTCGGCATTCCGGTCAACGAGCTGGACATCGATCAGGTGGCCCTGCTGGTGGGCATGGTGAAGGGCCCCTCCTATTACGATCCCTGGCGCTTCCCGGAGCGGGCCAAGGCGCGCCGTGATCTGGTGCTCAAGCTGCTGATGGATCACGGCAGCCTGCAGCCGGCCGAGTATGAACTGGCCAGCAAGCAGCCGCTCGGCATCATTACCCGCGGCCAGATGAGTTATGGCCGTACCCCGGCCTTCATGGGGCTGCTCAAGCGGGAGATCCAGAGCCGCTTCGGCCCGGATCTGCTCAAACAGTCCGGCCTCAAGATCTTCACCAGTCTGGATCCCATCGCCCAGCACGCCGCCGAGCAGGCGGTGGAGTCGGGTCTGGCCACCATCGAGAAGCAACGTGGCAAGAAGAAGCTGGAGGCGGCCATGGTGGTCTCCGACTGGCACAAGGGCGAGGTGGTGGCCATGGTGGGGGGCCGGGATCCGCGCTACGCCGGCTTCAACCGGGCGCTGGATGCCCGCCGCCAGATAGGCTCGCTGGTCAAGCCCGCGGTCTACCTGACCGGTCTCTCCAACGGCCTGACTCTGGGCACGCCGCTTAAAGATCAGCCGATCCGCATTCGCGGCAAGGATGGCCAGATCTGGACCCCGCAAAACTACGACCGCAAGTTCCGCCAGAGCGTGCCGCTGATGGATGCGCTGGCCAGCTCCCTCAACGTGCCGACCGTCAACTTGGGGCTGCAGGTGGGGCTGGACAAGGTGGTGGACACCCTGCACAAGTTGGGGGTGGAGCAGGAGATCCAGCCCTATCCGTCCCTGGTGCTGGGGGCGGTGGCCCTCTCGCCGATGGAGGTGAACCAGATGTACCTGCCCATCGCCAACCAGGGGCTGACCCAGCCGCTGTCGGCGATCCGGGCCGTGGTCAACAGCGACGGCAGCAAGCTCTATCAGCATGATGAGGCGGCCAAGCGGGTGACCGACGAGCAGGCCAGCTGGCTGACCCTGTTCGCCATGACCAAGACGGTAAGCCAGGGCACGGCGCGGGCGCTTGGTGCCAAGTTCCCTGGCGCCACCATGGCGGCCAAGACGGGCACTACCAACGAGCTGCGCGACTCCTGGTTTACCGGGCTCGACAACAACGAGCTGGTCAGCATCTGGGTCGGTCGCGACGACAACACCCCGGCCGGCCTGACAGGCGCCAGCGGTGCCCTGCAGCTGTTCAGTGGCTACATGAGCCAGCGCGGGGTCAACAGCCTGGCCATGAACATGCCGCAGGGGGTGAGTTGGGCCAGCTTCTCTCGCACCAGCGGCGCCCGAGTTGCCAGCGACTGCCCCGGCAGTCTGCAGGTGCCGGCCAAGCTGGCCGGGCTGGCCGAGCCCATGAGCTGTGCCACTCCGGTGTCCAGCCCGGTCAATGCGCTGGACAACTGGTTCAACGGTTTCTTCAACTGACCGCGGCGGGCAGCTCTGGCTGCCCGTCTGCCCGGAGTGCTCATGTCACATCCTCTGTTTGATGCCATCCACCACGTGGCCATCATCGCCAGCGATTATGCGCGCTCGCGCCACTTCTACCACCAGGTGCTGGGGCTGCCCATCATCGCCGAGACCCTGCGGGCCGAGCGCCAGTCGTGGAAGCTGGATCTGGCGCTGCCGGACGGCAGCCAGCTGGAGCTGTTCAGCTTCCCGGCGCCGCCCCCGCGCCCCTCCCGGCCGGAGGCGTGCGGTTTGCGCCACCTGGCCTTTCGGGTCTCGGATCTCGACCGGGTCATCGCCCATCTGCAGGGTCATGGCGTCGAGGTGGAGCCGGTGCGGGTGGACGAGCTGACCGGCCGCCGTTTTACCTTCTTCGCCGACCCCGACGGCCTGCCGATGGAGCTGTACGAAGCCTAGTGACGAGGCGCTCGCCATCATGAAATCATGCCCAAAAACAAGCAGCCGCCCGGTGTACCTGGCGGCTGCTTTTCATGGATGCATTCTCGGGATCAGGCGGTGGTGAGCAGGGTGACCGCGACGGCCATCACCAGCATGCCGATCCAGCCGATGGGCTTGAGTCGCTCGCCAAACAGCAGCAGGCCGCCGAGGGCGGTGCCCAGGATGCCGATGGCGCCCCAGGTGGCGTAGGCCACGGCCAGATCGATCTTGCCGGTGCTGACCGCTTCCGACAGCAGGGTGAAGGCACACAGCACCAGCAGGATGCCGAGGAATCCCCACCCCTTGTGACGAAAACCGACCGAACGGTTGATCGCCATGTTGGCGCCGATATCCAGCAAGGCCGCGCCCAGTACTATCATCAGCGGGTGCATACGGCCTCCTCGTTGGCACGGGGTGTGCGAGCGGCCGGTTCATCGTGGCGCTCGCCCATCGTCACCAGAACAATCCCCACTATGGCCAGCGCCAGTCCGATCAACTCCTGAGCATTCAGCTGGTAGTCGAGGAACAGCACGGAGACGACGGTGATCAGCGCGATCCCCAGTCCCTCCCAGAGCGCGAAGGCAATGCCAATGGAGATTGTTTTGGCGGCTTTGGCCAACAACAGGTAGGAGAAGGAGATGAGCAGCCACATGGGCAGGTAGTTGAGCCAGCCGGCTTCGTTCTCCGGGATCATGGCCATGCTGGAGGTGCCGGCGACCTCGGTCAGGATGGCGCCCGTCAGGAAGATGCGGGCCAGGAGCATGCGGTTGAATAACATAAAATGTCCTTTTGTTGCTGCGACGGGGGCCATGATAGTCGCCACCCGGCGGGAGGCTGGAATCGCTGAGCGTCGATAATTCAGACGCTGACGGTTTGCCTTGGCAGAAGCGGGCGAGGTAAGGTGAATATCGGATACCCAGCTCTCGACCCGGATCATGAAGCTCTACCAGATACAACTCTTTGTGGAATCAGCCAGTAGCGGCTCTATTGCCAACACGGCGCGACGGCTTGGCAAGAGTCGCAGTGCGGTCAGTACGGCGATAGCGGCACTGGAGGTGGAGCTTGGCGTCGAACTTTTTGAACGAGGGGCCAACCAGAGTCGATTGACCGAGATTGGCGAGCAAGTGCTGGACGACTGCAAGCGGCTGCTGCAGGCGGCCAACAGTCTCAAGCTCAAGTGCGAACATTACGCCTCCGGCGCCGAGGTGGCGCTGCGGGTGGCGCGGGATGATGCCATTCCCGAGGCGGTGTGGCGGGAGATGCTGGGCCAGCTGCGTCACCGGTTTCCCGGCACCAGCATCTCGCTGGTGCTGGCCTCGCCGCCCGAGCTGCCCGCGTTGGTGGAGGAGGGGTTTGTCGACGCCGCTTTCGGCCTCATCACCGAGGAGCAGGAGCGCAGCGGCCTCAACATCGAGGTGCTCAACCCGATCCGTACCCTGATGGTGGTGGCGCCGAGCCATCCGCTGGCCAGCCTGAAGCGGGTACTGCAGCAGGATCTGACCGGCCACACCCAGGTCACCCTCTCCTACGTGGACGAATTCTCGGTCAAGAGCCTGCTGCCCATCGGCGGCCACCACATCGGGCTGTCGAGTTTCGAGCTGATGCGCGATGCGGTGCTCGACGGCCTCGGTTGGGCCGTACTGCCATCGCCGCTGATCCAGAGCCAGCTGCGTCAAGGCTCCCTGCTCACCCTCAAGCACAAGTTCAGCCTGCAGTGGCGGGACTACGGCGTCTATCTGTCGGAAAATGCCTACCACGGCAGGGTGCTGGCCTGGCTGCGCAAGGCGATCCAGGCCTATCTCGAACCGTTCGAGTGAGTCATCTGTTCATGGATGGTGGCAGGCGGATCGCGCGGGGCTTGTGATCCATCGCGGCCTGATGGTACATACTGTCTGTACCCTCATGCAGCGCCTGGAGGCGTGAACGATATGAGCAGTGCCCAAGACAAGGACGAGATCTGGCTGGATGACGACATCATCGAGCTGGATGACGATGAGGCCGTGGTGACCAGGATGGCCAACCCCTGGCAGGTGCTGATCGTCGATGACGAACCGGACATTCATCATGCCACCCGGCTGGCACTCTCCAACATTCAGTACAAATCCCGCCCGCTAGCCCTGCTCAACGCCTACAGCGGTGCCGAGGCTGCCCGCATGCTGCAAGCCAACCCGCGCATCGCCCTGATCCTGCTCGACGTGGTAATGGAGACCGAGGACGCCGGCCTGCGGCTGGTGCACCAGATCCGCAACGAGATGAAGAACGGCCTGGTCCGCATCGTGCTGCGCACTGGCCAGCCCGGGCAGGCCCCCGAGCAGCGGGTGATCCTCGATTACGACATCAACGACTACAAGACCAAGACCGAGCTGACGGTGCAGAAGCTCTACACCACCGTCATCGCCTCCTTGCGCTCCTACGAGACCCTTTGTGCCATCGACAAGAGCCGGCAGGGGCTCGGCAAGATACTGGAGGGGGCGGGGGATCTCTATCACCTGCATTCGCTGCGGGAATTTGCCTCCGGGGTGCTCAAGCAGATCAGCGCCATTCTCGATGTGGGCACCGAGGGGGCCATCTGCGCCGAGCGCCGGCCCGGCTCGCAGGAGCTGGAGATCCTGGCCGCTACCGGTGACTATGAATCCCTGCTGAGCGACGTGCCGCTCACTGCCTTCCCGGCCCTGCACGACTCTGTGATGAGTGCGCTGGCCAATCGCTGCAACCGCTTCGAGCATCCCCAGGATGCGCTCTACATCGCCGCCCAGAACGGGCGCGAGTTCGTGCTCAACTTCACCCCCACTCAGCCGCTCGACCCGCTCGAGTGCGATCTGCTGGACGTGTTTTGCCAGCGGATCTCTGCAGCGTATGACAACCTCTATCTCTACAACCAGCTGCTGCGTGCCCAGGAGGCAACCGTGGTGGCGCTGGCGGCGCTGGCGGAGTTTCGCGATTCGGATACCGGCGATCACGTGCTGCGGGTGCAGAAGCTTTCCGATGCCATCGTGGCCGAGCTGCAACAGGCGGGGGCCTATCCCGACGAACTGACCCCCGGCTTCGTCGACATGATCGGCATGGCCAGCATACTGCACGACGTGGGCAAGGTGGGCACGCCGGACCATATCCTGCACAAGCCGGGGCGGTTCGAGCCGGATGAGCGGGCCATCATGGAGCAGCATGCGGACATCGGTGCCAGCATATTGCACAAGGCGGGGGAGATGGTGGAGGGGACCAGTTATCTGTCGCTGGGGGCCGAGATCGCCCGTGGCCACCATGAGCACTTCGATGGCAAGGGTTACCCGGAGCAGCTGGCCGGCGAGCAGATCCCGCTGTCGGCCCGCATCGTGGCGGTGGTCGACGTGTTTGACGCCCTGCTCAGCAAGCGCCCCTACAAGG
This sequence comes from Aeromonas sp. QDB20, assembly GCF_027707805.1. NCBI lineage: Bacteria > Pseudomonadati > Pseudomonadota > Gammaproteobacteria > Aeromonadales > Aeromonadaceae > Aeromonas > Aeromonas sp. QDB20. Next base: position 53,703 of record NZ_JAPCJC010000027.1, read on the forward strand.
AGCCCTGGTCGCTGGCCCAGACCATGGAGTACATCATGTCGCGCTCAGGCAGTCAGTTCGATCCCGAGGTGGTGAAGGCGCTCAACCGGCTGGTCAGCGAATCGCGCTTGCCCTACGAGCTGTAGGGGAGAGCAAGAGACGACAAGGGGGCCGCGGGCCCCCTTGTTGTTGGCGGGTACTGGCTGAGGGATCAGCGCTGGCCGTAGCGTACCCTGGACTGGCGCTGGCGAAACGGCAGCAGCAGGAGGCCGAGCAGCAGATCGCCGACAAGGGCCGAGAGCAACCCCGCCGCCATGCCGCAGACGATGGCGGCCTGCTTGAGCGGTACCACGTAGCTGTAGTTTTGCAGGGTATCTTGCCAGAGCTGGGGCTCGGCACGCAGCAGCAGGTGGGCGAGCTGCCGGTACCAGGGGGCGTTCTTGTAGACGCTCTCCTGCTGCAGGGTCTGACGCTGGCTGACCAGCAGTTGCAGGCTGGCTGCATCCTTGGCGAAGACCGGATCCGGGTTGGTGCGGTAGTGGTTGACCAGGGCCGTCAGATCGCCGTTGAAGTGCTGATCCGCCGTCTCCTGAAAGGGGGCAAGGCTGAGGCTGGCCTGTTGCAGCCGGGCATCCAGCCGCTGGTAGTAGAGGTCGATCAGACCCGGGATCTGCACGCCGGCCAGCAGGCCAAGGGCAAACAGCATCATCCTGAGGTAGCTGCGCATATTGCTGTTCATCTCGCGAAAGGGAAGAGCTCCATACTAGCCGCAAGGTCGGGGACGGCCAAGCCCGCCATCTGGATCGGAACATTCCAGGGAGGGCTTAAACGGAACCTGTTCTGCCGCGCTGTTTTCCCCATGAACTTTGCTTCCTCCCTCATTTGTGTGATTCACGTCACGCTTCTTATGTTCTAAAATACGGCCCCATTTTTCGGGGAGGAGAGTCCTTATGCGCAAATTTATACCCTGTTATCTGTTGGGTGGTCTCATCGCCGTCAGCTGGGCCGCTCTGCCTGAGCACGGCCCCTGGGATCAGTGGGATCTCGTCGTCTTCCATCTGGTCAATGGCTGGCTGGGTCAGGCCCAATGGTGGGCCGATCTGGTGGCGGTGACCAACAACCGGTTGTTCGATCTGGCGGTGCTCTCCTGCATGGGGCTTATCCTCTCCCGCTGCTTCTGGCGTGCTGACGAGCAGGGGCGTCGCCGGTTGGTGGCCATGGGGTGTGTCATGTTGCTGGGGGCCCTGGTGATCAACCAGTTTGGTCATCTGCTGCCGGTCAGCCGGCCCAGCCCGACCCTGATGGTGGCGGATGCACTGCGGGTCACCCAGCTCAGCGGGATCCCGACCAAGGATTCGTCCAGCGACAGCTTCCCCGGCGATCACGCCCTGTTCCTGATGATCTTCGCCGGTTTTGCCCTGCGCTATCTGCCACGCTGGGCCGGGGTGACGGCGCTGCTGATGGTGCCGCTGTTCTCGGCGCCCCGCATCCTCTCCGGTGCCCACTGGCTGACGGATGTCTATGTCGGCGCCCTCTCCTTGACCCTGCTCTGTCTGCCTCTGTTGCTGTCGACCGGTCTGTCGGATGCGCTGATCGGCTGGATCGCCCAGCGGCTGCCACGCCTGCCGGGCTGGCAGTGGCTGGCGGGCAAAACACCGGCGAGTCAGCAATAAAAAAAGAAGGTCGGTGCATACCGGCCTTCTTTTTGGCTACTTCCAGCCGGTGACTGTGGTCGTCGCGAAATGACCATGACTACCACCGGCGGCCCCAGGCCTGCTGGCCCTCATAGAGAAGTATTAGCAGATTCGTTCGGGCGTGCCTAACAAGAGTTTCTCCAAGGAATCGTTTGCAAGGGATGAATGCTTGATCAGGGCCAAGATTTTTTATTTTTGCTGCCTTAGAATCGCCGCCCGTTGCTGGAGAACTCTGTATGTTAATTAATCTTTTGCGCCTGATATTCATCATCTGTGCGCTGGCGTTCATCTTCATGCTGGTACGGGCCTGGTGGCACAAGCGGCAACAGGGTGCGCTGGAGTCGACCCCCTTCTGGCCGGTGGCGGCCATCGGTTTTGTCGCCAATTTTCTCGATACCCTGGGGGTTGGCAGCTTCGCGGTGAAGACCGCCTGCTACAAGCAGTTCAAGCTGATCGACGATCGGCTGCTGCCGGGCACCCTCAACGGCCAGTGCGTGTTGCCGACGGTCACCCAGTCGCTGATCTTCATCGGTGCCGTGCAGGTGGATCCGCTCACCCTCATCGGCATGATGGTGGCCGCCGCTGCCGGCGCGGCCTGGGGGGCGCGCCACGTCGCCTCGTTCGATCGCCAGACCATCCGGCTGGTGATGGCGGTCTCCCTGCTGGTGGTGGCCGGCCTCATCTTCGCCGGCCTGCTGGGGCTGTTCCCCCTCGGTGGCGATGCCATGGGGCTGACCGGTTACAAGCTCGGGATAGCGCTCGCCGGCAACTTCCTCTTCGGTGTGCTGATGAACGTGGGCATAGGCCTGTTCGCCCCCTGCATGACCCTGGTCTATCTGCTCGGCATGAATCCGCTGGCGGCGTTTCCCATCATGATGGGCTCCACCGCCGTGCTCAGCGTCTTCTCGGCGGGTACCTTCATCCGCAAGGGGGCCTTCGACGCCAAGGCGGTGCTGGCGGTGGCCATCTTCGGTCCGGTCGGCGTGGTGCTGGCGGCCATGCTGGTCAAATCCATGGACATGGCGATGCTCAAATGGCTGGTGGCCTTCATCGTCATCTATACCTCCTGGACCATGTACGCCTCCTGGCGGGCGGCGCGACGGGCGCCACAACCCCGGCTGGCAGGCGTCACTGGTTAGCCAGTACGGCGCGTGTCGGTGCTGGCCGCGGAGTATTGAAGTGGTTGCAGGCCTTTGGCGTTATCTATACCTCCTGGGCCAGGTACGTTTCTTGGCGGGCGGCGCGACGGGCGCCACAACCCCGGCTGGCAGGCGTCACTGGTTAGCCAGTGCGGTGCGTGCCGGTGCTGGCCGCGGAGTATTGAAGTGGTTGCAGGCCTTTGGCGTTATCTATACCTCCTGGACCATGCCCGCTTCTTGGCTGGGGGCGCGGGGGGCACCACAACCCCCGCTGGCAGAGGTCGCAGGTTGGCCTGCACCAGCGCCGCTTCGGCCCTGGCCCCCAGAAACACATAGAGCCCGAGGGCCAGCAGCAGCCCCACGGCGCACCCCATCACACCCACCGCCGGCCAGAGCAGTTCGCTCTGGCCTAATGATCCCTTGAACAGCAACAGCAATCCCTCGATGGAGACTGCGATCAGGATGGCGGCGATGAAGCGGGTAATGGTGCGGCGAATGGCGCTGTGGCGAAAGATGTCCTTATGCAGCAGCACCTCCTCTTCCAGAATGGTCTTGCCCAGATCGAACACCGCCAACGCCAGGGTCAGGAAGATGATGGCGCTGAAGGCCCCCAGCCGGTTCTGCTGCGCCCCGCACAGCAGCAGATAGAGCTGCTCCAGCCCGTGCCAGATGAGCGTCGCGACGATCAGAAACAGCGCCAGACTCAACACCACATAGACCCCCTTGAACCAGGGCATGGCCCGGCGTCGCTCTCTGTCCCCCATCAGCCAGGCGATGAGCTGGTTCAGGCAGAGGGTCAGTTCACGGCCTTGGCCTCTCACGATTAGATGCAAACGGGCTTGCGGCGCTGGCACTGGTGGCAGGATCCCGAGCGGTTCCCGGCTGGGAGCCTGGTTCAGGATGAAGGGATAACTGCTGAGTGAATCGGGCGATGCCGTCAGCAGCCCCAGCAGCAGGGGGGCCAGTTCGGCTTCGTACTCCTGATAGCGTCGCAGCACATCGATGGGGCTCATTTCCGCCATACCTACCTCGCTCACAAAGGGTGGGTCTTGCTGACGGCTGCAAATTGTGGGCCTGCTTTATGACAACGACTGTGGTGGGGGTTGCACCGTTTGGTGACAAATCACGGTTGCCGACGGGCAGATTGCACCGGCAGCGGGCATGGCGAGGGGAGGATGAAAAAGGGCCCGTGAAGGGCCCTTGTGCGACAGATGGCGACGGCTTAGCCGGCCAGCTTGGCGAAGCTGCGCTCGGCGGCGGCCAGGGTGTGTTCGATCTCCTTGTCGCCGTGGGCCAGCGACAGGAAACCCGCCTCGTAGGCGCTCGGCGCCAGATAGACGCCCTCTTCCAGCATCAGGTGATAGAAGCGCTTGAAGCGCTCCATGTCGCAGCGGGTCACCTGCTCATAGCGGGTGATCTCGGTCTCGTCGGTAAAGAAGAAGCCGAACATGCCGCCCACGTAGTTGATGGCGAGCGGGATACCGTGTTTGGCGGCGGCGGCTTTGAACCCTTCGGCAACCCGGGCGGTCTTGTCGCTCAGCTGTTCATAGAGGCCCGGCTCCAGCAGCAGATCCAGCATGGTGAGGCCGGCGGCCATGGCCACCGGGTTGCCGGAGAGAGTGCCGGCCTGATAGACCGGGCCGGTCGGGGCGATGTGCTGCATCACCTTCTTCTTGCCGCCGAAGGCGCCGACCGGCATGCCGGCACCGATGATCTTGCCGAGGGTAGTGAGATCCGGATCGATGTTGTAGTGGCCCTGGGCGCCGCGCAGGGAGACGCGAAAACCTGTCATCACCTCGTCCAGGATCAGCAGGGCGCCGAACTCGTCACAGATGGTGCGCAGCCCTTCCAGGAAACCGGGCACCGGCGGGATGCAGTTCATGTTGCCGGCCACCGGCTCGACGATGATGCATGCGATCTCGTTGCCGTACTGGCTGAAGGCCTCGCGTACCGAGTCCAGATCGTTGAACACGCAGGTGAGGGTGTGCTTGGCAAAGTCGGCCGGCACGCCCGGGCTGTTGGGTTGACCCAGGGTCAGCGCGCCGGAGCCGGCCTTGACCAGCAGGGAGTCGGCGTGGCCGTGGTAGCAGCCTTCGAATTTGACGATCTTGTCGCGGCCGGTGTAGCCGCGGGCCAGCCGGATGGCGCTCATGGTCGCCTCGGTGCCGGAGTTGACCATCCGCACCTGCTCCATGGAGGGGACGATCTGGCGTACCTTTTCGGCCATCAGCACTTCGATCTCGGTGGGGGCGCCGTAGCTCAGCCCTTTCTCGACGGCCTTGATGACGGCAGCCTTGATGGCCGGGTGGTTGTGACCCAGCAGCATGGGGCCCCAGGAGCCGATGTAATCCACGTAGGCCTGGCCGTCCACGTCATAGAGGTAGGCGCCATCGGCGTGATCGATGAAGCGGGGTGTGCCGCCGACCCCATTGAAGGCGCGGACCGGTGAGTTGACGCCGCCCGGAATGGTCTGGCGGGCCTGTTCAAACAGCTGATCTGATTTTGACATGGATCATCCTTAATGGGATTTTGGTCGTCACACAGGGGCAGGTGGCCGATTGCGGCTCGGCAGTCGGGGGGAGCTGGAGTATGCTTGCGCTCTTGACTCCCTGGCCAAGGACTGCCCCGTGTTAAATGAAACGGGCCGACTATAGCAGAAAGGCCCGATGCTGGGCAGCCGGGCAGCAGGCTGGATGTCGTTACCTCCGTCAGCAAACGAATGTGGTTTTTTTCATGTCGCAACAAGCTTTCTCCTCTGCCGAACCGCTCTCGCCTCCCCGTGGCCCCGTCCTGCGGCGGATCATTCATCAAGACAAGATGCCTCTGCTGGTGCTGCTGTTGGCGGCACTGGTCGGTACCCTGGCCGGGCTGGTCTGTGGACTGTTCGAGTCCGGCGTCCACTGGCTGGCGCAGCAGCGCATTGATCTGCTGGCCGATCGCCCCTGGTGGCAGCTCGGTCTGCTCGGCTTCGGTTTCAGCGCCCTGCTGGGGATGATCGGCTATTTCCTGACCCACACTTTTGCGCCGGAGGCGGGTGGCTCCGGCATTCCCGAGATCGAGGGCGCCATGGACGAGCTGCGGCCGGTGCGCTGGTGGCGGGTGTTGCCGGTCAAGTTTTTCGGTGGCATCTGTACCCTGAGTTCCGGCATGGTGCTGGGGCGGGAGGGGCCCTCGGTGCAGATCGGCGGCAACCTCGGCAAGATGGTGGCGGATATCTTCCGGCTGCCCAAGGAGCACGGCCATGCCCTGCTGGCGGCCGGTGCGGCCGGCGGTCTGGCCGCCGCCTTCAATGCGCCGTTGGCGGGGATCCTGTTCGTGATGGAGGAGATGCGACCGCAGTTTCGCTACTCTTTTCTGGCCATCAAGGCGGTGGGCATCTCCGCCATCATGGCGACCCTGATGCTGCAGAACATGAAGGGGCAGGGGGCCGTGATCAGCTTGCCTCACTACGACGCCCCGGCCCTCAAGGCGCTCTGGTTGTTCCTCTTCATGGGAGCGGCTTTCGGGGTGCTGGGGTTCGTCTTCAACAAGCTGGTGCTGGCCTGTCAGGATGGTTATCTGGCTCTGCATCAAAACAAGCGCCATCGCTTCGTGGCCATCGGCATGCTGGTGGCAGGCACCTTCGGCGTGCTGTCGCTGTTCGCCCCGGCGGTGACCGGTGGCGGCACCGAACTTATCCCTCACCTGATGGGCGGGGAGTATGCGATGGCCACCCTGTTCCTGATCTTTTCCATCCGGTTGGTGGCCACTCTGATCTGTTTCTGCTCCGGCGCGCCGGGTGGGGTATTTGCGCCGACCCTGGCCCTTGGCACCCTGTTCGGGGTGGTGTTCGGTCACCTGTTCCACTCGGCCTTCCCCGAACTTGGCATAGAACCGGGCGCCTTTGCCATCGCCGGTATGGGGGCGCTGTTTGCCGCCACCGTGCGTGCGCCCATCACCGGCATAGTGCTGGTGACCGAGATGACCGACAACTATCAACTGATCCTGCCCATGATGATCACCACGGTGGGTGCGACCCTGGTGGCCCAGTGGTTGGGAGGCCGCCCCATCTATTCCCAGATCCTGGAGCGAACTTTACGGCTCGCGGCGCGTCAAAAGCGGGGAGAAAGCGGCACCAGTGCCGGTTAACTCTTTGTCTGCCGGCCTGAATCTGCTTGTGTCGCGTATAGTGAAGGGAGCGTGGCCGCAGTATGCGCAGTAACAAAAGAGGCCTTATGACCCAGATAATGAAGTGGGTGGCAGTGCTGATGGTGGGGGCGCTCATCGGCTATTTCGTCGGTAATCGCCAGGAGCTGGCTCAGAGCAGCCTGTTGACGGTTCAGCAGGAGACGCTGGAGCGCCAGGCCAAGGCCATTGGCCAGCTCAAAAGCGAGCTCGGCATCAAGGAGACCCTGCTGGCTACCCAGAAGGCAGCATTCGAGCAGTTGCAACAGGCGCTCAAGGATCAGGAAGCCCAGGTGCAGGAGCAGAAGCGCCAGCTGGCTTTCTTCGAGCGGATCATGCGTCCCACCGGCGAGCAGGTGGGGGTGGTGATCGACAACCTCACCCTGCAGGAGACCAGCATTCCAAGTCGCTATCACTATCGGCTGGCGCTGACCCAGCCCGCCAAGAAGCGCGAGCTGTTCCGCGGTCAGGTACAGATAAAGGTGGAAGGAAGCCAGGGTGACAAGCCCATAACCCTCGGCAGTCGTGAGCTGGGCATGAAGGTAGGAGAGGGGCGCTATGCACTGCGTTACTTCCAGCTGCTGGAAGGCAACTGGCAGTTGCCGGAAGGCTTTGTACCGGACCGGGTGCGGGTCACCATCAGCAAGGATGGCCGGCAACCGGCCCAGGAGCTACTGGCTGAATGGGGTGAGGTAATCAAGCCACTGGTAGCTGCTCCACCGGCACCGGTACCGGCCGCACAGTAAGAAGCTTGGTGAATACTTGAACTGAATGGTCGGGTATTGGATAATTTCGCGGTTTCCATGTTTGTGGATTTAACGGTTGTGAGGTCAGTAATGAGTGCAGTAGCAGAAGCCCCGTTGCCCATCCAGATGACGGATGCGGCAGCCAACAAGGTGAAGACCCTGATCACCGAAGAAGAAAATCCCGAGCTCAAGCTGCGGGTGTACATCACGGGCGGTGGCTGCTCCGGTTTCCAGTATGGTTTCACCTTCGATGAGAAGATCAACGAAGGGGATACCGTGGTCGAGAAGAGCGGGGTCACCATGGTGATCGATCCCATGAGCCTGCAGTATCTGGTTGGCGGCAGTGTGGATTACACCGAAGGTCTGGAAGGCTCCCGCTTCACCGTGACCAACCCCAATGCCACTACCACCTGTGGCTGTGGTTCCAGCTTCTCTATCTGAGATATAGAGATACCCCGTGATATCGAAGGGCCCCAAGGGGCCCTTTTCGTTTTGGCACCCATCTTTATAGTCGGACGCTCTGGACCAGCAGCTAATGCTCAAGAGACCTTGATGGGCTTCCTTTGGGTTGCTGTTGGGGCGCTTTTTATCCTGATTGGTGGTTAGTTAAACACTTGAACGTCTTTTTCAAAAAAACACGGAGTTTTCGCTTGTCAGCGAGAATCATATCCCTATAATGCGCCTCCATCAGCACGGCGCAGTGCGCGTCTGGTCCACCTTGCAAAGCAAGCTGGTGAGGGTTATAGTTATCGACCCTGCTCTTTAACAATTTGAATCAAGCAATCTGTGTGGGCACTCACAGCATCGAGCATCAAAAACAATTTTTGATTTTCA
>NZ_JAPCJC010000028.1:0-51390 GCF_027707805.1 Aeromonas sp. QDB20
AACAACCTCATCAGCCTGGCCAATGGCAAGGTGCTGCTGAGTGCGACCGTGACGGTGGTGGATGGCGACAACGACACCGCGACCGGGACGGTGAGTGCGGACCTGGGCGGCAACATCAACTTTGAGGACGATGTGCCGACAGCCAAGGACAACAGCATCGTCATTACTGAGGCGGGCTTGCCGCCTTTCAACCTCGTGATGGTGATCGATACCTCGGGCAGCATGTTGTGGCAGATAGGTACGACGTCAAATGGCTCGCCAAACCGTCTGGAACTGGCCAAAGATGCCCTGAACCACATGATCGAATCGTATGTGGCGCTGGGGGTTCCATTGGTCATTACGGTCATTGATTTTGCCAGTGGTGCAGTCCTGATCCCGCAAACCAGTGATCCTGATGTGGCCAAGGCCAGCATTTCTGGTTTGCCAACGGATGGCGGTGGTACCAACTACAATGCCCCCTTGGTACTGGCACAGAATCAACTGACAACGGATTTGGCAAACCCTGCCTTGGCCGGGTATGAAACCAAGGTCTATTTCCTGTCGGATGGTGCGCCCAATGAAGGCAATGTCCCCGCCGGCTGGACCAGCTTTGTGAACAACAACAACGTTGAAGTTTACGCCGTTGGTCTGAACGTGAGCGGCAATGCTTCGGCGATCGCCCAGCTGGGACTGGTGGAGGACAACGGGGATGCGGTGACGCTGGTCAACAATATCTATGACCTGGATGCCACTTTGCAGGCGACTGTGCCGCCTCCTGCCACTGGCAATGTGATCACGGATGTGGATGCGACTGCCGGCGTGGACAGTGCAGGCGCGGATGCCCCCGCAACTGTGTTCCAGGTCAGCTTCACCGTCAGCAATCCGGCTGCGTATGTGGGGGTTGCCGACAGCATCAATGGCAATGTCGTGACCTTCCTGGTGCAAGGAGGAACAACGGGTCCCATGACTACGCCTCTGGGTGGCCAGTTGGTGGTCAATGCCGACGGTTCCTACTCCTACACACCGCCCAATGATGTAGCAGTGGATACGTTGGAGACCTTTACCTACACCATAGTGGATGCAGATGGTGACACCTCCAGTGCCTTGCTGAAGATACTGGTGCTGGATACCACACCGATCACGGCCTCCGTGTTCGAGGATGGTTTGCCCACCGGCTTGCCTGGCAACGACCCGTCCCTGACAACCGTGGGCGGCTCACTGGCCCATATGGTGATTGACAGTGCCGGCGTCAGTTTCGGTGTTGGCAGCACAGCCGGCTTGCCGGCGTTGACCTCAGGCGGTGTGCCGATCACCTACAGCATCGTTCATGGTGTCGGGGTGGATACCCTGGTGGCCATGGCCGGCAGCAAACCGATCTTTACGCTGGCGGTGGAGGCGGATGGTGATTACACCTTCACCCTGCAGGGGCCGATAGATCATGCTCAGGCTGATGGCAATGATCTGGAACTGAAGGCGTTGAACCTCTCCAGTGCGATCACTGCCCATGAAGGACCGGACAATGTGACTCTGGTACGGGATTTCATCGTGCAGGTTGAAGATGATGTGCCCCTTGTCATGACGCCCGCAATGGGAGTCATGTTGAACCAGTCCGGGCTTACTGAGACCTTCCTGCTGGATGGCGATGGCTCGCTGTTGAACAACTACGGGGCTGATGGTGGTTCGATCCGCTTTGACAGCAGTCTGAATGGCAGCAGTGGCCTGACCTCGGGTGGCTTGCCCATCACCTATGCCTTGTCGTCGGATGGTATCACCCTGACCGCTACAACGGCGGCCGGCACCGTGTTCATTGCCACCCTGCAACCTGCATCCGGGACTTATCAGATCCAGATGATTGGCGAAGTGGACGGCGGGCAAACCACCATCGACTTCAACGGCGGGGGTTACGACTTCGTTGGCGGCAATGCATCCTGGGCCGGTTTTAATACGGCAGCGAATGACAACAGCAAGGATCTGCTGCTGACGGCGATGACCAATGGTGTGGATGGCGGTACCGTCAACACCTCTGCCAACACGGGGGGGATCAGTAGCGGTTCATCCGTCGGGTCGGGTGAGGCGATGCGGATAGACTTTGTCATCGATCTGACCGGCAACCCGGTCAGTGGTGGCTCCTACGGCGTCCTGGCGAACCAGACCCATGCCTTTGAGGCTCACTACGATGTAAATGGTGCCTCCGCCATGTTTACGGCGATCAATAGCAGCTCCAGTGTAAAACTGGTAGCCCGTCAGGATGTGGACAATGACAACGATATTGGCGATGGCAACAAGGAGTCACTGACCGCCGTGGCGATCAGCTATAACGGTTCAACCAGGATTGTCAGTATCGGAGCCGGCATGTCCCAGGTTGTCTCGGTGGGAGGCCACAGCTTCACGGTCAACTTTACCGATGACGATCCGACCGCTGGTGTGGCTTATGTCGCGACAGTTGCCGGGGTGATCTCCAATACCAAACTGGCGGCGTATACCGCAGATGGTTACAACAGCCTGGAGTTCCACTATGCCGCAGGGAGCACCTTCAAGATTGGCGACTTCGGCTCCAGCGTGGCGACTCCGGGTATTCCGGTCAACTTGCAGTTGCCGGTCACACTGACAGACGGCGATGGCGATGCCGTTCACAGCAACATCGGTCTGAGCCTGCTGCCGGATGCCCCCTTTACCGTGGACTACGAAGACTCCGCCAGCGCGGTGAATGTGACCCTGACCAGTACGCAAGGGCATGCCATCGGGTCCGACTTTGGAGACAGCATCACGGGCAACAGCCTGGACAACATCCTGTCGGGTGGTGATGGTGATGATCTGCTGTACGGGATGGGAGGCAAAGACACCCTGGTTGGCGGGTCGGGCAATGATGTGCTGGATGGTGGCAGCGGCAACGATACCCTCTATGGGGAATCCGGCAATGACACCCTGATCGGCGGAATTGGCAACGACATATTGCAAGGAGGAGATGGCAACGATCTGTTGATCGGTGGTCTGGGCAGCGACACCATGACGGGGGGCGCTGGCAGCGATACCTTCAAGTGGATTGCTGGCGATGCGGATGGCAGTACCGACACCATTACCGACTTCACGCTGGGCAACCCGTCCAACGGGGGGGATGTGCTGGATCTGTCGGATCTGCTGGTCGGTGTCCCCTCGGGGTTCAACAACAATGATCTGGCCACGGTGCTCAACAACTATCTGCAGTTCGACACCACGACCAACAAGCTGACCATAGACACGAACGGATCGGCGAGTGGTGGCTCTCAATTGACCGTCCAGTTCCAGGGCAACCTGGATCTGGATCAAAACGGAGGGCTCACAACCAACCACGACATCATCAAGCAGCTGCTGGATGACGGCAACCTCAAGGTTGATCCGTAACCAGCGAACGGGGCCGGGCCATGCCTGGCCCCTGTTTTTTGACTGAGGGGGCGGCTAAGATAGCGGCAGTACAGGAGAGGGTCACCATGCAGTCATTTAATTGGATCGATATCGATGGCATTCGCTACAGCTGGGACGGGCAGGGCAGCATTACCTGTACCGGCCAGTTTGGCTATCACGCCACGATGGCGGGTGATCGGATTGATGCGCTGGATCTGGAGAGCGATGATGGCGAGGTGGCGGGTTCACTGAATGTGGACTTTGCTGCGGCAACCATTTCCTTCACGCCGGCCCGGGGTGAGCAGCCACCTCATATGATGGTGCTGGTTGGCCATGAGCAGGGGGAGCAGGAGTATACGCTGCAAAGTCTGAGCGATATCAGCCTGCAGGATCTGCTCGGTCATTCCGACAACATCGACTGCGCCCCTCTGACGGTGGATACCATGGCAGACCCGGTCACCCCGCTGGCCGGACACGTTCTGTCGTGGGACTCCTTCCACTTTGATGATGATGTGCTGCTCAGCTCCCGCAGTGCCTCCCCCGTAACGGCTGGCCATCCGGAGCCGGCTGGCAGTGAGATCAGCATCAATATCGACATGACCAATCAGGTACTGGATCAGATCCCGCCGTTGCACGATATATGAATCCCATTCGGCGACGGGCATAATGACCTCACTCCAATAGATTGAGGTCTTTTTTTATGTGGCGTCCCCTTCTTACCCTGTCCGCTCTGGTGGTCAGTGCTCCCCTGTTTGCCATCGAAGTGCCGCAGGCTCCCCATCTGGTGGTGAGCGGCTATGCCGAGCAAAAAGCAGAGCCCGACATGCTGACCCTGAATGTCTCCGTGACAGCGCTGGAGAAACAGGGCATCAAGGCCAAACAGCAGGTGGATGGCAAGGTCGCCGCCTTCTTTGGTCAGCTCGAAGGGCTGGGCATCAAGCGCACTGACGTTGAGGCGGGCAATCTGGTGATCTCCCCGGAGTATCAGTATCCGCAGAACAAGAAGCCGGAACTGGTGGGTTATCGTGCCCAGCGCCAGCTGGCGGTCAAGCTCTATCAACTCGACAAGCTGAGCGAGCTGATGGACACCGCGCTCAAGGCCGGGCTGGAGTCCGTTTCCCAGATTGAATACGGCCTAAAGACACCGCAAGCCATGAAAGAACAGGCTCGCCTCGGTGCGGTTGAGGATGCCAGAAGCAAGGCGGAGTCGCTGGCCAAGGCATTTGGCATGAAGCTCGGCAAGGTTTACAGCGTCGAATATCGCAACAATACCCCCATGCCGATCTACAGCCGGGCCCTCAAGGCTGCCGCCATGTCGCCCGCCGCCGACATGATGGAAAACAGCTATCAACAGCAGCAGATCAGCATTACCGACAACGTGGAAGCCGTCTTCCTGCTGGAATAATCCAGCGGCTTTCGCCCCTTGTCGTCTCCAAGCCCGAGCCCAGTGTCTCGGGCTTGTTGCTTTCAGGGAGAAGCCTTCTTGCAAGCAGACTTTGGCGGGCTGTGTCGGCCCGCACTTGAGGCTGACCCTGGCCTTGGGCCATCTGCATATGGTGTCATCTGCATAGGTGAAGAGGGGGGGCCGATATGGATGTTGGTTCGCGGAGGGGCGATGAAGTTGATACCATCAACCCAAGTTGGCCGCGACGCGAGCCTGGCGCTTCTGCTTGAACTGATAGCCGATGGCCAGCACGATGATCCAGACCGGGATGAGCAGTACCGAGATCTGGATGCCCGGGGTCAGGTACATGATGACCAGGATGCCGGCCATGAAGGCGAGGCAGAGGTAGTTGCCGAACGGGTACCAGAACGCCTTGAACTTGGGAACCACGCCTTCGGCCTGCTTGCTCTTGCGAAACTTCAGGTGCGCAAGGCTTATCATGGCCCAGTTGATGACCAGGGCGGAGACCACCAGCGCCATCAACAGCTCGAACGCCTTGCCCGGCATCAGGTAGTTGATGAGTACGCACAGCAGGGTTGCCGCCGCGGAGACGGAGATGGCCACCACAGGCACACCGCTCTTGTTGGTCTTGAGCAGGCTGCGCGGGCCGTTGCCCTGCTTGGCCAGACCAAACAGCATGCGGCTGTTGCAGTAGACACAGCTGTTGTAAACCGACAGGGCTGCGGTCAGTACCACCATGTTGAGCACGGTGGCCACCAGATTGCTGTCCAGTGCGTGGAAGATCATGACGAAGGGACTGCCGCCTTCTACCACCTTGCCCCAGGGGTAGAGGGACATCAGCACGGCCAGGGCGCCGATGTAGAAGATGAGGATCCGGTAGATCACCTGATTGGTGGCCTTGGGGATGCTCTTCTCGGGATTGTCGGCCTCGGCGGCCGTGATGCCGACCAGCTCGAGCCCGCCGAACGAGAACATGATCACCGCCATCGCCATCACCAGACCGCTGATGCCGTTGGGGAAGAAGCCGCCCTGGGCCCAGAGGTTGCTGATGCTGGCGTCCGGGCCGCCGTTGCCGCTGGCCAGCAGGTAGCCGCCGAAGCCAATCATGCCGATGATGGCCACCACCTTGATGATGGCAAACCAGAACTCCATCTCGCCAAACGCCTTGACGTTGGAGAGGTTGATGGCGTTGATCAGCACGAAGAAGAAGGCCGCCGACATCCAGGTCGGGATCTCGGGCCACCAGTACTGGACATAAATGCCCACCGCGGTCAGCTCGGCCATGCTCACCAGCACATAGAGCACCCAGTAGTTCCAGCCGGAGGCAAAGCCGGCGAAGTCACCCCAGTATTTGTAGGCGAAGTGGCTGAAGGAGCCGGCTACCGGCTCTTCCACCACCATCTCGCCCAGCTGGCGCATGATCAGGAAGGCGATAAAACCGCCGATGGCATAGCCAAGCAGCACGGAGGGGCCCGCCATCTTGATGGTCTGGGCAATGCCGAGAAACAGGCCGGTGCCGATGGCGCCGCCCAGTGCGATGAGCTGGATATGGCGGTTTTTCAAACCGCGTTTCAGCTCCTCGCCGTTTTGTTGAAGATCCATTCTTCCTTCCTTACGTCTTCTGAAGTCATTCGTCTGTCATCTCGTCCGTCGGGTCACTCCATGTGACCGTGCACGGCAAAGCGTGCCTGAAACGTGACGAAATCCGTATTTATTTCGTTACGGCTGGTCGCTTTCTGTTTTTTATGGCGACTACCAACGGAAGCAGAATAGTGATAATCCATCGCTGATGCACCTATTTTCCTCATCATTCGCTGGTTTTTTCGGCGAAAGGCAGGTTTTTAGGGAGCGATGAAGCTGGCAGGGAAGTGTTTGGTTGTATTGTGAGCAATCGAATGCTGCTCGGTTGACTCTTCTGGTATTTCCTGTTTTATGAAGCCTCCCGTGCAACAAGGATGCGCTTCATGCAACGTATTATTGGCAGTTTGCTGGCCGTCGCGCTGTGGCTGACCGTGTGGCTTTCGCCCCTGTTGCTGACCATGGCGGCGGGATGCCTGCTGGTGTGGGCCGTACAGGGTGATGACTATCTGGTGATGCACCTGCGGGCTGTCTTGTTGAGCGCCGGTGCCATCGGCCTGCTGCCGGCCCTCTGGCTGACTGAACGGGTACGGCGGCGTCACGGTGTGCTCAACTTCTACGCCATGCTGATGAACAACAGAGAGCTGAACCGCTCGGGCTCCCAATCCCGTTGAGGTTCAGTCCACAAGCGCCGGATACAGATGTATCCGGCGCTTTTTCATGGTCGTTTGCCGTATCACCAGCTTGCCGGCGCGCGGCGTTTCTCAATAAAGCTGACGACGCAGGCCGGTGGCCTCGAGGATCTTGGCGCTGATCTCCTCAACCGAGTGGGAGCTGGTGTCGAGGAAGCGGATCGCCTCCTGGCGAAACAGCCGCTCGACGCAGGCCAGCTCCTGTTCGCACTGTTCCAGCGAGGAGTAGCGGCTGTTGGCGCGGCGCTGGTTGCGGATCTCGTGCAGCCGCTGGGGGGCGATGGTGAGGCCGAACAGCTTGTGACGATTGGCCTTGAGGGCGGCCGGCAGATCCAGGACCCCCATGTCCTGCTCGATGAAGGGGTAGTTGGCGGCGCGAATGCCGAACTGCAGCGCCAGATAGAGGCTGGTCGGCGTTTTGCCGCAGCGGGAGACCCCGATCAGGATGATGTCGGCCTCCTCATACTCCTTGGTGGTGATGCCATCGTCGTTGGCCAGCGCGAAGTTGACCGCCTCGATGCGATCGTCATAGAGCTTGCGGTTCTCCATGCCGTGAGTGCGGTGCAGCCTGGGCTCGGCTTTTACTCCGAGCTCGTGCTCCAGCGGGCTGACGAAGGTATTGAGAAAGTCGTGGCTGCTGGCCTGGGCCTTGAGCACCTCCTCGCGCACCTGATGATCGACGATGGTGTGGAACAAAATGGGGCGTACCCCGGTCTGGCGGAACTGCTCGTCGATGCGCATCCGTACCTGGCGCGCCTTCTCCAAGGTTTCGACAAAGGGGATGGTGATCTGCTCGAAGGCCAGCGGAAACTGGCTCAACACGGCATGGCCGAACACTTCGGCTGTGATGGCGGTGCCGTCTGAAACATAGAATACGGTGTGCACTGGGGGCTCCTGTGAGGGGGTCGGCGAGCTGGCTGGCAAGAAGTATCTCTCGAAACCATATCGTTTTTGTCAACCGGTCTGCCGTGCCCAAGTTGTGAAGTGGCTTGCAAACCTGAGTCGTTACCTTTTTGTGTTGGCATTGTAGAATGTCTGTGTCATTCGACCATCCCCAAATCTTGCTCGGGGATTTTTTTGACAATAAGTAGAAAACGTTTTCATGGTCGTTGGCAACAGTAGAAACAGACAATAACGCACATAAACTGGCGCACAAGGTGCCATGGCGGCACAGTGCCCACCAACCTGGAGACATGCAAGTGCAACAGTACGTACTCTGGTACGAGCAACTCGGAATGCAGGACGTAGAACGAGTTGGCGGCAAAAATGCATCCCTTGGCGAGATGATCAGCAACCTCTCTGGTGCCGGAGTTTCCGTGCCGGGCGGGTTTGCCACCACCGCCTTTGCGTTTAACGAGTTTCTGGAGTCAAGCGGCCTCAACGGCAAGATCCACGATCTGCTCGACAGCCTGGATGTGGACGACATCGCCGCCCTCAACCGGGCAGGCCAGCAGATCCGTGACTGGGTGATTGAAGCCCCGTTCCAGAGCGAGCTGGAGCAGGCGATCCGGGTTGCCTACGACAAGCTCAGCGGCGGGCTTGACGCTTCCTTTGCGGTGCGCTCCTCCGCCACTGCCGAGGATATGCCGGATGCTTCGTTTGCCGGCCAGCAGGAGACCTTCCTCAACGTGCGCGGCATCGACGCCGTCATGATTGCCGTCAAGCATGTGTTTGCTTCACTGTTCAACGATCGCGCCATCTCCTATCGGGTGCATCAGGGCTATGACCACAAGGGCGTCGCCCTGTCGGCCGGGGTACAGCGCATGGTGCGCTCGGATCTCGCCGCCTCCGGCGTCATGTTCACCCTGGATACCGAGTCGGGTTTCAACGACGTGGTGTTCATCACTGGCGCCCAGGGCCTTGGCGAGATGGTGGTGCAGGGCGCCGTCAACCCCGACGAGTTCTACGTGCACAAGCCGACCCTCAAGGCAGGACGCCCGGCGGTGGTGCGCAAGACCCTCGGCTCCAAGCTCATCAAGATGACCTATTCCGGCGATGCCAGCCACGGCCGCCAGGTGCAGATCGTCGACACCGATGAGGCCGAGCGCAGCCGTTTCTGCATCACGGATGCCGAGGTGATGGAGCTGGCCAAGCAGGCACTCATCATCGAGCAGCACTACGGCCGCCCGATGGACATCGAGTGGGCCAAGGACGGGCAGGATGGCAAGCTCTACATCGTCCAGGCGCGTCCGGAAACCGTGCGCAGCCGCCAGGAGGCCAACACCCTCGAGCGTTTTGCCCTCAAGCAAGCGGGCAAGGTGCTGATCGAGGGGCGAGCCATCGGCCACAAGATCGGGGCAGGTCCGGCACGGGTCATCTCTTCCATCAGCCAGATGGACGAAGTGCAGCCTGGCGACGTGCTAGTCACCGACATGACCGACCCGGACTGGGAGCCCATCATGAAGCGGGCCTCCGCCATCGTCACCAACCGGGGCGGGCGTACCTGTCACGCCGCCATCATCGCCCGCGAACTGGGCATTCCGGCGGTGGTGGGTTGCGGTGATGCCACCAAGCGCATTGAACCGGGCCAGCTCATTACCGTCTCCTGCGCGGAAGGGGATACCGGTTTCATCTACGACGGCGAGCTCGACTTCGACGTGGCGGTGACCGAGGTGGGCAACATGCCGCGCCTGCCCATCAAGATCATGATGAACGTCGGCAACCCGGACAGAGCATTCGACTTCGCCCAGCTGCCCAACGCCGGTGTCGGACTGGCTCGCCTAGAGTTCATCATCAACCGGATGATCGGGGTGCATCCCAAGGCGTTGCTGGAGTTCGACAGCCAGAGCCCCGAGCTCAAGGCCACCATCGGCAAGATGATCGCCGGCTACGAGAGCCCGCGCGAGTTCTATGTCGCCAAGCTGACCGAGGGCATCGCCACCCTGGCCGCCGCCTTCTGGCCGGAGCGGGTGATCGTGCGGATGTCGGACTTCAAGTCCAACGAGTACGCCAACCTGGTGGGCGGTCGTGACTACGAGCCTCACGAAGAGAACCCGATGATCGGTTTTCGCGGTGCGTCGCGCTATATCGCCGACAGCTTCCGCCCCTGTTTTGCCCTCGAATGCGAGGCGATCAAGCGGGTGCGCGATGTCATGGGGCTGACCAACGTAGAGGTGATGATCCCCTTCGTGCGCACCGTGGGCGAGGCGGAGCAGGTGATCGAGATCCTGGCCGAGAACGGTCTGCGCCGTGGCGAGCGGGGGCTCAAGGTGATCATGATGTGCGAGATCCCGAGCAACGCCCTGCTGGCAGACAAGTTCCTCGAGCACGTGGACGGCTTCTCCATCGGCTCCAACGACATGACCCAGCTGACGCTTGGACTTGACAGGGACTCGGGGCTTATCGCCCACCTGTTCGACGAGCGCAACGAGGCGGTCAAGGCGCTGCTGGCGATGGCCATTGCCGCTGCCCGCAAGGCGGGCAAGTACGTGGGGATCTGCGGCCAGGGGCCATCCGATCACCCGGACTTTGCCGCCTGGCTGGTCGAGCAGGGCATCGACTCTGTGTCGCTCAACCCGGATACCGTGGTCGATACCTGGCTCTATCTGGCCGAGCAGCACAAGGCGAACTGACGCAGGCTGCACACCCCCCCACCAAAATGGCGCCCACGGGCGCCATTTTTCATGACCGAACCTGACGCAACTGGTCCGATATGGCGGCCACATGTGCCCAAAATGGCGCGCTGACGCGTGCTTTTACACTCCGTTACATCTGCCCGCTTTGCAACCGCCCCATAATGGTCCCGCCAGCCCGCTGCACGGGGTGGCAGGCCCTCCGGCAGTGGCGGGCCGGGGGATCACGAGCAGTTTCCTGTCAGCACGGAGGCCAGGACGGCAGATGTCACAGAGCGTATCAAACCAGGTGATCAGACGAATGCTGGGCGCCTGCCAGCAGCAGGGGGGCGATCCTCATGCCATTCTGATGGCGGGCGGTCTCACGTCGTTCGACATCGAGCGGGAACAGGGCAGGCTGCCGGCCCACAGCCACTACCGGATGCTGCAACTGATGCAGCCCTATCTGGCCAGTTTTCACGAAACCATCCTCTCCTACGATATCGGCCAGCTCTACCAGCACTATCCGCCGCTCATCAGCCTGTGCCTGAACCAGCCCTCGCCGCGGGCGGCGCTCGAGGTGCTGCTGGCCTACCGCCCCATCATCGGCAGTTGTGACGAGCTGCGGGTGCGGCGGGGGGCGCAGGCCAGCCAATACCTGTATGTCAATCAGGGGCCCGCCAGCCTGGGGGCGAGTCAGGCCATCCCCAACTTCATCATGCTCTACCGGATTTTGCGGGTCTATCTGGCGGATCCCCGGGTCTCGGTGGGCTTCACGGGGCGACCGCCACCGCGCCATCAGCTGCTGGATCAATTCTTTGGAACCCGTTGTCGCTGGGAGCAGGGGGAAAACACCCTGACCATCGACAACGCCCAGCTCGACTGCCCCAGCCACTGCTATAACGAGCCGCTGGGTCATCTGCAACTGGCCCAGCTGGCGCAGATCTGCGCCGACATCGCCGAGCGAGCCCCCTTTGCCTGTCTGGTGGGGGAGCGGATCCGGCACAAGATCCGGGAAGGGGAGCTGGAGAGCGACGAGAGCCTGCTTAAGGAGGTGTGCGCCGCCATGAACGTCAGCCGCTGGACCCTGAATCGCAAATTGCAGGGGGAGGGGAGCAGCTTCTCGACCCTGCTGAGGGACGCGAGGGTGAGCGAAGCCTGCCGCTTGCTGGGCGAGGGGGATCAGCCGCTGCAGAACATCAGCGATCGGGTCGGCTTCTCCTCTCAAAGCGCTTTCAACCGCTTCTTCAAGGCCAACACCCGGATGACGCCGCTGGCCTATCGCAACGCCCGCCAATAAAAACGGGACCGGCACAAGGCCGGTCCCGTGGTCGGGTCATTGCTGGGCAATTGTCGGGCAAGGCCAGGCTGGGAGCCCGGCCGTGCCTGCCTCTATTAGCGAGTGATGGTGGTGACGTTGGCAGGATCCACTCCGGCCGGCAGTGCCAGTGCCCCTGGCGTGGTGTTGCTCACCACTATCTCCTTGCTCACCGTGAAGCTGACCGGCGTGCTGGCAAAGACATCCGACGAGGGGCTGATGTAGGCGCTGTAGCGACCCGGCTCCACGATCCACTGGTTGCTGGCCTCATCGAAGCTGGCAAGGATGCTGGCCGGAATGGTGAAGCTCAGCTGTTCGCTGGCCCCCGGTGCCAGTTGCGCCGTCTTGGCAAAGGCCTTGAGCTCGATGAGCGGTTTCTTCAGCTTGACCTCGGGGGCGGTCACATAGACCTGGGCCGCCTCCTTGCCTGCCACGGCACCGGTGTTGGTGATGGTGGCGGTCAGCACCAGGTTGCCGGCGCTGCCACCCTCCAGGGTATTGCTGGTGATGGCGGGGCTGGTGTAGCTGAAGCTGGTGTAGGAGAGACCGAAGCCGAACGGGTAGGAGACCGCCTGCTCGAAGGTGCTGTAGTAGCGGTAGCCCACGTAGATCCCCTCGTTGTAGTAGAGATCGTCCGGTTCGCCATCCCCGTCGGTGTCCTCACCCGGGAAGGTGCCGGCGGAGGGCACGCTGGCGTAGCTGTGCGGGAAGCTCTGGGCCAGCTTGCCGCTCGGGTTGACCGCGCCGGAGAGCACGTCCGCCACCGCATGGCCGGTCTCCTGGCCAGCCATGTAGGCCAGCAGGATGCCATCCACCTTGTCGCGCCACTGGGCGGTGTCGATGACGCCGTTGACGTTGAGCACCACCACCACCTTCTTGCCCTGGGCGTGGAAGGCGCTGCTCACCGCGTCGATGAGGGCGCGCTCGTCATCGCCGAGCAGATAGTCCCCCTTGCCGCTGCTGCGATCTGCCCCTTCCCCGGCCTGGCGGCCGATGCTGATGACGGCGGCTTGCTGGGTGGTGGCCGCATTGGCGATCAGGGCTGCCAGCTCGCCGCTAATCGGTGCCTCGGCGCAGGTGTAGTAGCCTTTGGCGCCAAATTGCCCCTCGTGATAGACCTTGTTGTTCTCGTAAAAATCGCGGTAGTAGCTCTGCAACGCCTCGTTGACCGGGAAGCGTGCTGCCAGTCCCTGCGCGATGGTGGTGGTGCTGGCGGCGTTCACATCCCCGCTGCCGGTGCCGCCCTTGTAGGTGTTGATCTGGTTGATGCCAAAACTGGCCAGGCTGCTGCTTGCCGCCAGCGGCAGGGCCGCGGCCTCGTTGCGCAGCAGCACCATGCTCTCGGCGCCGGCCTGACGGGCCAGTTTGGCGTGGGCGGTCAGATCCGGGCTGTTGCTGATGGCCAGCTGGTTGTAGGAGGGGCTCTTCATCACCTGGGTCAGGATGTGGATGGCGGCCTCGTTCACCTTGGCCTCGTCAATATCGCCCTGCTCGATGGATTGCTGCAACTGCTCCTTGACGTTGCCCGGCTCGATCAAATCCTGTCCCGCCAGCACCTGCTTGTAGGCGTTGTTGGCCACATCGCCGGCAAACCAGTCGGACATCACCAGGCCGTCGAACTTCCATTCGCCGCGCAGCAGGTCGGTCACCGCATCCTTGCGTTCGTTGACATAGGTGCCGTTGACCTTGTTGTAGGAGGTCATCACCGCCCAGGGCTGGGCCTCGTCCACCGCTATCTGGAAGCCGCGCAGATAGATCTCGCGGAAGGTTCTCGGTTCGCCGATGTCGTTGATCTGGTTGCGGTTGGTCTCTGAGTTGTTGCCGAAGTAGTGCTTGATGGTGGTGCCCACCCCGTTGCTCTCCACCCCGTTGACCATGGCAGCGCCGATTTTGCCGGTGAGCAGAGGGTCTTCCGAGTAATACTCGAAGTTGCGGCCATTGAGCGGGTTGCGCTGGATGTTCATGCCCGGGGCCAGCAGGATGTCGACCCCGTACTGGCGCACCTCGTCCCCCATGGCTTCGCCGACGGCCTTGACCAGCTTGACGTCCCAGCTGGAGGCGAGCAGCGAGCCGATGGGCCAGGCGGTGGCGTAGTAGCTGGCGCTGTCACCGTCGCGGTTGGCGTTGATCCGCACCCCGGCCGGCCCGTCGGCCAGTTTAAGGGCCGGAATGTCGATGCCGTCTGCGCTGCGCAGCACGCCGTTGATGTAACCCGCCACGCCGGGCACGTCCTGCTTGACGTTGATGGCGCCGTTGGCACTGCCGTAACCGGGGCCGGAGAGCAGGTCCAGCTTCTCGCCGAGGGTCAGCCTGGCCACCATGGCCTCGGCCTGGCCGCGGTAATAGGCATCGTCCTTGATCAGGGGATCCGAGTCATTCTGGTTGCAACCGACCAGCAGGCCGGCCAGCGCCAGGCTGACACCCAGTGAAACCGCTTTCAATTTTGTGGTGATAGGCATAAGACGTCCTCGTAACTGTCTGAATAAAAATAAAAAGGAGATATCGACACCGGGCGCAAGGCATCCGCCCGGGCTGGACCGCTCTGCTGGCGGCTGCCATTGGATATCGCAAGGAAGGCCGAACGGGCCCGTGGGCCGGCGTTTGGCTGCAGGCAGGTTAACAAGTCGGACGATGGCCGCCTTGCCCCGGGGGAGCGAGAAATGTGCCGACGGGAGCAAGGGGGCAGAGTTGTGAGCAAGGTCGCATCGAAAGGCGGTGCCAAACCAAGGGCTGAAAGTGACAAGAGGGGAGAAGGGCAGGGGAGATGGGAAAAACGGGTGGCCTGATGGCCAATGACGCTGGCAACACGCGAGGGGGCTGGTGGCCCCCTCGAAGATAAGTCAAAGCGTCCGGGCGCTGGCCCGGAGCGGTTTACTTGGGCCGTTTGAGGGCCCCGGCGAGTTCAATCTGCACCTTGACCCCCTCCTGCTTGAGCGCCGTGGCGACGGCGTTCAGATCGGTGCCCGGCTTGGCTTCCAGCAGGGCGATGCCGCCGCTGCTCAGCTTGAAGCGCAGGCCGTGGCGGCTGGCCAGCGTGCTGGCCTGGTTGTCATCGGCTTCCACCAGCAGGGTGCCGCTGGCGGTGAGCTCAGGGCTGGCCACCCCTTGCAGCAGCACGTCGCCGCTGCGCAGGGTTTGCCGGGGCGCCTTGCCGTCTGCGCTGCGGGCGACTCGCTGCTTGCTGCCGTTGTCCGGGGTGAGGTAGGTCTGACCGTTTACCTCTATGGTGCGGTACTGCTTGCCGTCGATCACCACCGATTCATCGGCGGCGTGCACGCCGGCCGAGGCCAGGAGGCCGGCCAGAGCCAGGCCGAGTAGGCTGTGTTTCATCTTGAGACTCCTTGTGATCATGAGCGGGCGGCATCGTGGCCGATCACCCGCAGGGACCAGTTGAGCAGTTGACCCGGCTGGCTGTTGTTGCGCTCGGTCAGGGTGCTGCGGCGGTTGGTGTTGAGGTCAACCAGCGTCAGCTGGCGGCTGCTGTTGGAGACGTCGGTCACCTCCAGTCGCCACTCGCCCTGGGCCGCTTCGCCATAGAACTTGTGGGAGAGCATGCGCATGTCGCGCAGCCCCTTGGTGCGCACATAACCCAGCTGCTGCCGGTCGAGGGATTGCCCCACCAGGCTGTTGTTGGGGTTGAGCAGCACGCTGCGGGTGCCGGACGGGGAGACCAGCTCGATCAGCAGGTCGGGCAGGCGCTGGTGATCCAGGCTCACCGTGACCTGGACCGCTTCGACGGTCAAGGCCTGCGCCACCTGGGTGCTGGAGCGGGTGGCACTGCTGCCCACATCCGCGATGCTCCCTTCACTGCGCGGCACAGTCACCTTCTGAGCCGGCAACTGCACCAGCGGCGGCAGCGGGGTGTGGTTGGCGGCGGCGGTCAGGGTCTTGTTCACGTCGATGAGACCAAAGCCATAGGTGGGGCTGTACCAGAGGCCGGCGGCGTTGCGCTCCCACCCTTCCAGGCCGGTGACCTGGCGGGGTTGACCGTTGGCGGCGGTATAGCTGACCTGGACCGGCTGCTGGCCGGCATCGATGCGGGTGGCGTTGCGGGCCAGCAGATCGCGCAGATCCCGCACCGACAGATCCGGGTAGGCGGACATCAGCAGCGCCATGGCGCCCGAGGTGTTGGGGGTGGCCGACGAGGTGCCGTTCATCACGCCGTTGTAGTCGCAGGTGGCATCCAGCTGCGGGTTGTTGTGCAGCCGGTTGGTGCTGGGATCGTCGGTGCGGTTGTAGCCCATGTCGCAGCCGGGCAGATCCGTGGTCACCATGGCCGGCGCATCGGTACCGTACTCGCCGCCGGGGGCGCTCAGGAAGACGTTGCTGCCGACGCTGGAGTAGGAGGAACGCACTCCGTCGGCATTGATGGCGCTCACCACCAGGTTCCAGAAGTTGCTGTTGGAGGGGTCTATGTTGCTGTTCTCGAACGGCAGCTTGGGCAGGACGCCAGTGCGGCTGAACATGTAGTCACCCGCGGCGATGCGGTTGAAGCCGTTGCCTGCCGCCTTGATGTAGGCCGCGCCCTGCGCCTGCTGGGTCTGCTGTTCGAACAGGCGATCGAGCTGAACCTGATCCAGCCCGCTAGCGCTTTGCGGATCCACCAGGCTCATGCCGTAGCTCTGGTTGAAGACCCGGTTGTCGGCGGTGGCGGGGCTGTCGCCCAGCGCATAGAGCCAGTCTTTCTGCAGCTGCTTGCTGCGCTCATCCAGCAGGTTGAACCCCTGCAGCTGGACGCGAGGGGCCACCCCCAGGGTGCCGATGCGGTTGTCGACCGCCCCGATCAGGCCAGAGACCGAGGTGCCGTGGGCACTGTCCGGATCGGTCGGGGTGGGGTCGCTGCTACCGGTCACCACGTTCTTCGAGCCGGGGCGCACATTGTCGGCCAGGTCCGGGTGGGCGATGGCCAGGCCGTCATCCACCACGGCCACGTTGATGCCCTGACCCTGCACGCCGGTACGGTGTGCCCACCAGAGGTTGAGGTCGTTGCCTGCCACGCCGCCGCGGGGGCTGAAGGCATTCTGGCCGCTGTTGAGCAGGTGCCACTGCTGATCCTGCAGCGGGTTGATGCCGGGCAGGCAGCGCGCTGCGCTGCTGCGGCCGGTATCGAGGCCGGCTTCCTTGCCGGTCAATGGGGTGCAACTCTCACTCGCCTGAACTGAAGCGATGGGCAGGGCCGAGAGCAGGGCCGAGATTGCCAACGCTAACGATGTTTTTCTCATTAATAAACTCCATCTTATATCGCACCGTCCTGGGTGCGACTGGCATCTATACATGGGAAGAACAGAGTCAAAAAGCACTCATTTTCATTCTGAGATAAGGCTCAAAGAAATCTCACAACAAATAATCGACAGACCATGTGGGGGTTCCTGCGAATCCTTTTCTGTGCTGTATTGAGAACTTTTCTCAGTTTGGCGCTATTGATATTTATCTTTTTATATCAATCGATTAGTAACCGTTTGTTAACGTCTGACGGGCCGCTACCGGTGTGAGAGAGGTGGGGCGGATCTGCGCAGGATGGGGGAAATCTTCGCGCTGGCGGGAGCGCCGCTGCGATGAAAACAGGGGGCACTGCAGGCAAGCCACACGGCGCCAATGGCGCCGGGTGGGATGACGTAGCTGGCCGGCAGGGGAGGCTATTTGATCAGCGGCAGCAATATGGTACGAAACGCCGGACGGCAGGGGCTATTTGATCAACGCCAGAATGGATCGAAACGCCGGATGGCGACAATCGCCCAGCAGCTCGTAGAGGCACATCTCCACCGAGGTGAGTTCGGCCCCGTGCGCCGCCAGCTTGTGGATGGCGAGCTCCCGGTTGGCGGCGCTGCGCGATGACACCGCATCCACCACCAGCGACACCTGGCTGCCCGCGTCCAGCAATCCCAACACCGTCTGGTAGACGCAGATATGGGCCTCGATGCCGCACACCAGCCAGTGGCTGACGCCCTGGCGGGTGAGGGCGTCGGCCAGCGCCGGCTCCCCCAGCGCACCGAAGCTGTGCTTGGGCAGCACCAGATCGCCTGCCTGCATCAACTGCAGCTCGGGCACGGTGGCCCCAAGCTTGTCCGGGTTCTGCTCCAGCCAGACAACCGGCAGGCCCAATAGACGGGCCCCCGCCACCAGTCTGGCGGCATTGGCGATGAGGGCATCGCTCCCCTCGACCAGACGGGCCAGTTTGCCCTGAATATCGACGACCAGCAGGCCGGTGTTCGTGGTGGTCAGCATGGATACTCTCCCGGATCAGAGTGAGACAGTGGCGCCGAGTGGGCGGGCGAGGGAGGCGCGCGACTGGTTCCACAGATAGATGAGGGTCAGCGCGATGACGGTACCGATCGGAAAGGCGAACAACTGCAGGGCGACGAAGCACCAGAAGACTACCTTGAAGGCGGTCACCTGTTCGGTGAGCCCGCGATAAGCGACATAGTTGAAGGCGAGCACAAACAGGGCGATGGCGGTTGCCAGGCCAAGGCTGAGACTCTGCGACGGCGCCATGTCAGCCGGGTGGAGCGGACTGACCGTGACGACGGCCCAGGCGACGAAGGCGATCATGGCGAGGGAGAGCATGGTCGCAACGATAAAGATGGCCTTGGCGAGCAGATGTTGTTTGGGGGTCATGAATACTCCTTGAATAGGGGGGGGGCGTGCTCCCTGCTGGTGAGTTAGCGAACCCTCCATGTCGTTCGCGACTGACAAGGTGACGTATAAAATATGAGTCACAGCACTGTGTCGATAAGGCATAAACCTACCGGCAGGGCCGGAGCAGGTCAAAAATAAAGTAATTCAAAATGTAAATTTGGTGGCAACCAAGCCATAAAATGTAGCAGCTCTGAGTCGAAGTATTTTTCCTGCACCTGCCTGCCAGTTGAAAAAACAACCATCACTCTATCTGGATTTGGTTAATTGGGATGCCCGTTTTTTATCTCTTACCCATAATACTGAGTTGTCTGTCTTCTTCATCTCGAACAAGTCAATTGCCATGAACAGGTCACTGAGTTTTTTAAAGCCATAATTTCGTTGATCGAATGAGGCATGATTTGAGATATGGCTGCCAATTGGGCTTAACCTTGCCCAGCCTCCGCCTTCTTCAACTGCTTCAATGGCTTGTCTGAGCAAATTGATGAGGCGTGTATCACTCTTGAGATTCTTGGCTTGCTTGGTAACGGGGTGCTCTTCTTGAATATCCTGCAGTTCTGCATCCAGATAGAGAAAGCGAGAGCAGCTATTGACGAAAGGCATCGAGGCTTTACGCTCGCCAAACCCTATCACAAACTTGCCATCAGCCAGACATCGGGTAACAAGAGGGGTGAAGTCACAGTCAGAAGAGACGAGGCAGATAACATCCACATCCTTGGTATAAAGCACATCCATAACATCGATGACCAAAGCCATATCGGTCGCATTTTTTCCCTTGGTCAAGTCGAATTGCTGCACGGGTTGAATGGCAAATTCGTGCAATATTTCTTCCCATGACTTGAGGGCGGGGTTTTTCCAGTTTCCATATGCCTTACGAATATTGACTACACCATAGCGAGCCAGTTCTGACAATACTCTGTCCATCTTGCTGGCTGGTGCATTATCTGCATCGATAAAGACCGCTATTTTCTCTTTATCTTTCAAGTGACCTCCTGTCATCACAATAAATTCAGTTGTAAAAATTTATCACTGTCTGGGCACTTTTCCCGTTCGAAATAAAAACTGCGCCGCAGTCTGTGCTATGTATGGAATATTCTTGGCCTGCAAAATGAGAGCATTGAGTGCCAGATATGTGTCCACAGCAGTTCCTTTGCTGGTTGAATAACAAGGTCCATCACACGCAACAGCCATCAAGTGACCACGATAAGCCAGCTATGGCCGATTAGGGGAGAGGGCAAAAGCAATAACTGTGTGGTTTATCAAATATTTCTTGTTTGGGTACCCAGCAAGGTTGAAAGCCGGGGTTAGCAAGCATCCGACAAACCTTGCCCGGTTTTGTTGCTTGGCGAAGAGAAACGGCTCTGTTATGGTGTGTTTAATTAGCCGTTTGGATGGCTAGATGGTTGTGGTGGTTCAAGCACGACTCTGCCATCGCGCCAGCCGTTGAGATGTTTACAGGGAGTTTTTATGCAGCGTCGTTCCTTCTTTGCTCTTTCCGCCCTGGCCCTGCTGGCCGGAACCCTGCCATTGGCCACGCTGGCCGCCGATCCGGCCAAACAGGCGATCGTCATCGGCACTACTGTGGGGGATTTTGCCGACATGGTGACCGACTCCATCAAGCCCCAGCTCGAAGCCAAGGGCTACCAGGTCAAACTGGTGGAGTTCACCGATTATGTGACCCCCAATATCGCGCTGGCCGACGGCTCGCTCGATGTGAACTGCTTCCAGCACAAGCCCTATCTGGAGAGCTTTGCCAAGGATCGGGGGCTGTCGCTCGCCCCCATTACCCAGGTACCGACCGGCCCCATGGGGCTCTATGCCGGCAAGCTGGGAGATCTGAAGGCGGTGCAGGAGGGGAGCACGGTGGCCATACCGAACGACCCCACCAATCAGGCGCGGGCGCTGCTGATGCTGCAGGATCTGGGCTGGCTGACCCTCAAGGAGGGGATAAATCCCCTCAAGGCGAGCGAGTTCGACGTGGTGCAAAACCCGCACAACCTCAAGCTGGTGCTGCTGGAGGCGGCCCAGCTGCCCCGCTCGCGCGAAGACGTAGACTTCTCGGTCATCAACGGCAATTTTGCCGCCTCAAGCGGCATTCCCTTCAGCTCAGGCCTGTTCCTTGAGCGCAGCTACGACTTCATCAACTGGGTGGTGGTAAAAAGTGCCGATGCGGACAAGCCCTTCGCCAAAGATGTGGCAGAGGCCTACAACTCGGCCGCCTTCAAGGCCTATGCCGCCAAGCGCTTCGTCGGCTACAAGTACCCGCAGGGGTGGCAGGGCGCGAGCGCCAGCAACTGAGCCACCACGGCAGAGAGCAGAGAACAAAAACGGGCACCCGCAGGTGCCCGTTTTTTTGTCGCACGCATTGTTAGTAACGGCGTAGCCACCAGCGCACCGCGAACAGCGAGGTGAGGCTGCCGAGCAGGGCGCTCGCCAGCACATCCAGTGGCCAGTGCATGCCGATCAGCATGCGCGACAGGCCGACACCGATGGCCCACAGCGGCAGCAACCAGGCGCCGGCGGGGGCGCGCGCCAGCCAGATCAGGCCGAAGAACTGGGCCAGGCTCATGGCGGCGATGCTGTGGCCGGAGGGGAAGGCATAGTTCACCTCCGCCTGCCAGTGGTTGGCGAGCCACTCGGGCAGCGCCAGCAGCTGGCTGGCGGCATGGACCTGCTCGCTGCGCACCTCTACCTTGCCGGCGTAGAACTGCTGGATGGCAGGGATCAGGTTCTGGCTCTCAAGCCAGAGCAGGTAGGGGCGGGGCTCCTCGGTCAGATGCTTGATCAGGCTCTTGATGAGCCAGTCGCCGGCCAGCACAGCAAACAGGGCGGCGCCGAGGGTCAGCAGTGCCGGCAGGCTCAGCGTCAGCTTGTGTCGGGTCAGCAGCAGCAGGGCCAGGATGCTGACGCCGATGCCGGGCACATCCACCATGCGGGTGAGGGCGTAGGGCCACCAGAGCCAGTCCGAGTGCAGGGCCTGGCTCATGAACGGTTGCCAGGGCAGGCAGATCAGCAGGAGCAGCGGCAGGATCAAGGCGGCACTGAAACACAGCACCTGGCGGCGCGGCAGAGAAGAGGCGTGAGTCGGCATAACGGGGCTCGGCAAGGTGCCCATTCCTGGGCAGAAAAAAAGAGGCGTCATTGTGCCAGCCCAGTGCGGTCGGTCAAGTCGCGCCCCGCCCGCTGTAACACGGGGTTACAAATGAGTGTGGTGATGGTGTGATTGTTGACCAAGGCCCGCTGATGACGGGGCGGTCAGCAGATATGGTCCGGGCAGGGCGCTTCATCGGGCGCAGATGAGGCAATAGCGCACCCACCCCGGCAGAAAGTCGCGGCGACGGCCGCGTATGGGTGAATAAGCATCTGAAACTTCGGTCTGTTTGGGCTAGAATGGCGCGCTTGTGGCCGCTAGCGAAGTGAGAGAGCCCGATGAAGATCGTTGTTGATGAGAATATGCCCCACGCCCGTGAGTTGTTTGCCGAGTTTGGCGAGGTCATCCCGCTGCCCGGCAGGCAGATGCAGGCGGCGGATCTGCAAGAGGCCGACGTGCTGCTGGTGCGCTCCGTTACCCGGGTGGACGCCGCCCTCTTGGCCAGCTGCCCTCGACTGAGCTTCGTCGGCACCGCCACCATCGGTACCGATCACGTGGACAAGGCGCTGCTGGCAGAACGGGGCATTCCCTTCTTCAGCGCCCCCGGCTGCAACAAATATTCGGTCGGCGACTATGTGCTCTCCGCCCTGCTGGTGTTGGCCGAGCGCCATGAGCTCAACTTGAGCGAGATGAGCCTAGCGGTCATCGGCGCCGGCAACACCGGCGAGTGTGTGGCAGGCAAGGCCGAGGCCCTCGGCATGCGGGTGCTGCGCTGCGATCCGCCCCGTGCCCGCGCCGCAGGGGCAGACGAGGCTGTGCAGTTTATCGATTACCAGCAGGCCCTTGAGGCCGACATCGTCAGCTTCCACGTTCCCATTACCCGTCAAGGGCCGGATGCCACCTTCCACCTGCTGGATGCGGCGCAGATTGCCGCCCGTCCGGCCGGGCAGATCCTTATCAACGCCTCCCGCGGCGAGGTGTGGGACAACCAGGCCTTGCTGGCGCGCCAGCAGAGCCAGGAGCCGCTGCGGCTGGTGATGGACGTGTGGGAAGGGGAGCCGGAGCCGCTGCAGGCCCTGGTGCCCCATACCGAGCTCGCGACACCGCACATTGCAGGTTACAGCCTGGAGGGCAAGGCCCGTGGCACCTGGATGCTCTATGAGGCGCTCTGCCGCCAGCTGGGGCGCACGCCGCGCCAGGATCTGCAGAGTCTGCTGCCCATCCCCGAGGTGCGCGAGGTGACGCCGGGCCAGCCGGCGGATCAGGCATTGATCAAGCAACTGGTCCACCTTATTTATGACGTGCGCCGTGATGACGCCCGTTTTCGCAACCGGCTCGGTGTGGCGGGCAGCTTCGATGAGCAGCGCAAAGATTATCCGGAGCGGCGCGAGCTCTCGGCCCTGCAGCTAAAGGGGCCGTTTGCGAGCGATGCCCTGGCCCGGCTCGGGTTTGTCTGCCAGCCCGGCTGAGCGCTCTACATACTTGAAGGGGCGGGAGCCATGTCCCGCCCATACCCGGTCTGGCTGACGCCAGACCCGCTATCAGGCAGGTCCGCCTGCCAGCGGTGATGCCAGCGCGCGTCACCGGCACCATCATAGGAGAGAACAGCAGTGAGTCAGCAATTCAACGTAGCGGTATTGGGCGCCAGCGGCGCCGTGGGCGAGGCAATGATCGAGATCCTGGAAGAGCGTGCCTTCCCGATCGCCACCCTCTATCCGCTGGCCTCCAGCCGCAGCGCCGGCGACACGGTGCGTTTTGCCGGCAAGAACGTCGAGATCCTGGACGTGGAGGAGTTTGACTGGAGCCAGGTGCAGATCGCCCTCTTCTCCGCCGGGGCCGAGGTCTCTGCCAAGTGGGCGCCGATTGCCGCCGAGCACGGCTGCATCGTCATCGACAACACCTCCTGCTTCCGTTACGACGAAGAGATCCCGCTGGTGATCCCGGAAGTGAACCCGGATGCCCTGGCCGATTTTCGCAACCGCAACATCATCGCCAACCCCAACTGCTCCACCATCCAGATGCTGGTGGCACTGAAGCCTTTGCACGATGAGGTGGGGATCGCTCGCATCAACGTGGCGACCTATCAGTCCGTCTCCGGCTCCGGCAAGGAGGGGGTGAGCGAGCTGGCCGGCCAGACCGCCCATCTGCTCAACGGTCGTCCGGTGGAGCCGAGCCTCTACCCGCAGCAGATCGCCTTCAACCTCATTCCGCAGATCGACAGCTTCACCGACAACGGCTACACCCGGGAAGAGATGAAGATGGTGTGGGAGACCCAGAAGATCCTGGGGGATGCCAGCATCGCCGTGAACCCCACCTGCGTGCGGGTGCCGGTGTTCTACGGCCATGCCGAGGCGGTTCACGTCGAGCTGCACCAGCCGCTCGACGCCGAGCAGGTGAAGGAGCTGCTGCGCCAGGCGCCGGGCGTCACCCTGTTTGACTACGAGCATGACTATCCGACCCCGGTGCGCGACGCAACCGGCAAGGACGAGGTACAGGTGGGCCGGGTTCGCCAGGATATTTCTCACCCCTGCGGTATAAATATGTGGATCGTGGCCGATAACGTTCGTAAGGGCGCCGCGACCAACAGCGTGCAGATTGCCGAACTGCTGGTGCGCGATTACCTCTGATCGGCGAGTCCATGGGTCTGGCGGGGAGGGATGCCCGCCAGAGATGGCACCGCCGAGCGCGAGGCAGATGTGACCGGGGGCGCACAGTGCGACTTCTGGAATGTTTCGCGATATCAACTGATTAAGTTTTTTCCTACACTCAGGGGCAAGTTGGGTGCTAAATGTGTCGGACTGCTGGCTTGCAACCTGAGCCTGATTTATATTGAACCGACTGTTTTGGGGTAACTATCCAGATTTTTCAATGTGATAGGGCCGTCATACGAAGGAACGAATATGGGACATTCCCGCATAACATTGGCAACGCTACTCGCATTGGGTCTGCTGGGCATGGCCCAGGCCGAAGACTCGGCGCGGGAGCCCTTTTTTGTTGAGCTCAAAGGCCCGGACGAGCCGGCTCCGCCCGCCGTCAATTCCCAGCCGCTGGCACAACCCGTCGCCACTCCCAGCGCCACGCCCCAGCCCAGCCGAGCGACGGCCCAGCCCATCGTGCGGCAGGTTGCGAGCAATGCCGGCAGTTATGGTCCCATTCGTCCCACCGACACCCTCTGGAGCCTGGCGAGCAAGTACCGTCCCTCCAGCAGTGTCAGCGTCTACCAGACCATGGTGGCGATCTACGAGAAAAACCCCCGCAGTTTCGCCGACGGCAACATCAACCACATTCTGGTGGGTTCGCGCATCCTGCTGCCCACCGCCGCCGAGGCCAGCGTCATCACAGATGCCGAGGCCCGCGCCAAATTCCGCAGTGACAACGCCAGCTGGAAAGGGCTGAGCCCGAAATACCTGGCCAACAAGCATGTTCAACCTGCCAAACCGGTGGCCACCAAGCCGGCCCAGCCCAAGGCGACCCCCACCAAGGCAGCCGAGCCGGCCAAGCCCGAGGTTGCCAAGGTAGCGCCCGCCAAGGCGGCGCCCATCCCGGCTCCGGCACCCAAGGTGGAGGCGCCCCAGCCGGCCACCGAGGTCAAGGAGGTCGCCAAGGCCCCCGAGCCGGTCGCGAGCCAGGCCGCGACAACCAGTGCCGCCACCGCCAGTGCACCGGCCCCGCTGCCGGCCGACCTCGACAAGCCGGTCGGCAAGCCCTCCACCGAGATGGCGCTGGCGCTGGAAGATGCCAATGCCCAGCTCGGTCAGGTCACCGAGATGAACCACAGGCTCAAGCTGCGACTGCAGTCGCTGACCGAAGAGGTGGAGACCCTCAAGGCCCAACTGCAGGATCAGACCGCCCTGCAAAAAGAGATTGCCAAGCTCAAGGCCAAGCCGGTTCCGCCGGCGGCGCCGGCCCCCGAGCCCAAGCAGAACTGGCTGATGGACCTGCTCTCCTCGCCGCTCAACCTCGCCATGATCATCCTGTTGCCGGTGCTGCTGGTGCTGGCGCTGGTGACTCTGTGGCTGCGGGCTCGGGCTCGCCGCGAGCTGGAAGAGCAGGAGAAGAGCCTGTCCGAATCCACCGCCATGGTGATGGATCAGGAGAGCAGCGAGTTTGACGAGCTGATGACGGTCGGCATCACTGATGACGAACCGATGCGGCCGACACCGGATCTCAACACGCCCGATGGCTACATGGCGGTGGAAGAGCCCGCCGCGCCGGCCGATCTGGTGTTCAGCGACGATGGCGAGATGGATCTGGCCAGCTTCGATGCCGAGCCGGCACCGGCCGCCAAGGCCGCCATCCGGGATCCGGATCTGGTGCCCGATCTGGATCTGGCCCATGACGATCCCATCACCCTCGACACCGAGCCGGATCTCGATCTCGCCAGCGAGTTCAACCCCAAGCCCAAGGCCGACAACGAGGTCATGAGCGAAGAGGAGCTGCAGGCTGCCCTGTTCGCCGAGCTGGATGCGGATCTGGAGGCCGACCTGACGCTGGATGGCGCCGATGACGGCCAGCCGGACGCCGAGGCGGTGGTGAGCGATGAGGATCTCGCCTCCTTCGATCTGAGCGACTTCGAGACCGCCTTTGCCGAGCCGGGGGCCGACCAGGCTGCCGCTGCCGGCGCCGACGAGATGCTGGCTGAGCTGGGGCTGGAGCCCGAGCCGGTCAAAGGTAAAAAAGAGGCAGAACCGGATTGGGATCCCAACGAGATGGCCCTCTCCGATTTTGAGGATGCTTTCGCCGAAGTGGAACCCCATCAGGGTGAGGTCAAGCCGCGCGAGCAAGCCCAGGAGAGCGGTTATGTCGAGATCGACAAGCTGCTGGCCGAGGCCGATGCCACCACCACGGAGCAGGAACCCTATCAGGGCTTCTCGCTGGATGTGGGGTTGGATGGCTTCCCCGAGGTGCTGCCGGAGTCCACCGGATTTGACGTGGATGCCGACGATGGCGGAGTGGGGGCCAAGCTGGATCTGGCGCGCGCCTACCTCGAGATCGACGACAAGGACAGCGCCCGCGAGCTGCTGCAGGAGGCGGCGGAGCAGGGCACCGAGCATCAGCGGGCCGAGGCCGAGAAGCTGCTCAAGCGCCTTGGCTAGGTAGCCACAGTACCATGATGACAGCAGGGGCAGCCGATGGGCTGCCTCTTCTTTTTGGCGCCTGGTCTGGCCTGGGCGCTGCGATTTGGGATTTTTGAGGCGAGATGGGTATAATCCGCCCCGTTTCTTTCACCGCATCCTTTTATCAGAAGACAAGTTTATCCATGCGAATTGCCCTAGGTATTGAATACGACGGCAGCCGGTATTTCGGCTGGCAGCGTCAGCGCGAAGTGATCAGCGTACAGGAGGAGCTGGAGAAGGCCCTCAGCCGGATCGCCAATCACCCCGTCTCCATCCAGTGTGCAGGACGCACCGATGCCGGCGTCCACGCCACCGGCCAGGTCATCCACTTCGATACCGATGCGAACCGTGCCGAAGGGGCCTGGACCCTGGGGCTCAACTCCAACCTGCCGCCCGACATCGCGGTGAGCTGGGTCAAGGAGGTGGACGAGGGGTTTCACGCCCGCTTCAGCGCCACCGCCCGTCGCTACCGCTACGTCATCTACAACCACAACTACCGGCCGGCCATCCTCGGCAGCGGCGTCAGCCACTACCACGAAGCGATCGAC
Organism: Aeromonas sp. QDB20; assembly: GCF_027707805.1. Taxonomy (NCBI): domain Bacteria; kingdom Pseudomonadati; phylum Pseudomonadota; class Gammaproteobacteria; order Aeromonadales; family Aeromonadaceae; genus Aeromonas; species Aeromonas sp. QDB20. Next base: position 27,294 of record NZ_JAPCJC010000028.1, read on the forward strand.
GCGACGCTGATGCACCAGGCGGGCCAGTGCCTCCTGGGCGAACAGGACTTCAGCTCGTTTCGGGCCGTCGGCTGTCAGTCCAAGACCCCGTGGCGCAATGTGACCCACCTGTGCGTCAGCCGCCAGGGCCCCTATATCGTGCTGGATATCCGGGCCAACGCCTTCCTGCATCACATGGTGCGCAACATCACCGGCTCCCTGCTGCTGGTGGGGCAGGGCCTCAAACCGGTGGAGTGGGTGGCCGAGGTGCTGGCGGCCCGGGATCGCAACCTGGCAGGCCCCACCGCCAAGGCGGGGGGACTCTATCTGGTGGACGTGGATTACCCGCTGGAACTGGGCTTGCCGCGGGTGCCGCTCGGTCCGTTGTGGCTGCCGGACTCGGCACCGGGTACGACCAGTTTTTAGTAACTGGGCCCGAAAATTTGTGGTTTAATGATCCGTCATTTATTGCCATCGAGCTATTAAGTCATTGAACAATCTAGGCTCGATGCGTTTTGTCAGGCACAAAAGCATTAAGGAATTCCATGAGCTGGCTTGAGAAGATCCTTCCCAAGAGCAAGATCACTGCCCCGCGTCGCCACAACATTCCGGAAGGGGTGTGGACCAAGTGCAGTGCTTGTGAACAGGTGCTCTACCGGGCAGAGTTGGAGCGCAATCTCGAAGTGTGCCCCAAGTGTGATCATCATATGCGCATCAGCGCCCGTGCCCGCCTCGAGAGCTTTCTCGACGAGCAGGGCCGCACCGAAGTCGGTGCCGAGCTGGAGCCGCAGGATGTACTGAAATTCAAGGATTCCAAGCGCTACAAGGATCGTTTGTCAGCCGCCCAGAAGGATACGGGCGAGAAAGATGCGCTGGTGGTGATGAAGGGGACCCTCAAGGGGGTGCCGGTCGTTGCCTGTTCGTTCGAGTTCTCCTTCATCGGTGGCTCCATGTCCTCCGTGGTGGGCGCCCGCTTTGTGCGCGCCGTCGAGGAGAGCATCAAGGAAGGGCGCGGTCTGGTCTGTTTCTCCACCTCGGGTGGTGCCCGCATGCAGGAGGCGCTGTTCTCCCTGATGCAGATGGCCAAGACCAGTGCTGCGCTGGACCGACTCTCCAAAGCCGGCCTGCCTTATATCTCGGTGCTGACCGACCCCACCATGGGTGGCGTCTCAGCCAGTCTGGCCATGCTGGGCGACATCAACGTGGGCGAGCCCAAGGCGCTGATCGGCTTTGCCGGTCCCCGCGTCATCGAGCAGACCGTGCGCGAGAAGCTGCCGGAAGGCTTCCAGCGCTCCGAGTTCCTGCTGGAGAAGGGCGCCATCGATCTCATCATCGACCGCCGCGACATGCGCAACCGTCTGGCCAGCCTGCTCGCCAAAATGCTGAATACTCACGTCATCGAAGAGTGAAGATGAGTTCCAACATGCAACAATCCCAAAGCCGGTCGCTGGTCGACTGGCTTTCTTATTTGGAGCAGATCCACCCGGTCAACATCGACATGGGGCTGGATCGGGTCGGTGCCGTCGCCCGCCGCATGGGTCTTACCCAACTGCCGTTCAAGGTGATCACGGTGGCGGGCACCAACGGCAAGGGCTCCAGCTGTGCCATGGCGGCCAGCATCCTGATGGCCGCCGGTTACCAGGTCGGCGTCTACTCCTCTCCCCATCTGCTGCGCTTCACCGAACGGGTGCGGATCAACGGGGCCGAGCTGGCCGACAGCGATCACTGCACCGCCTTTGCCGAGGTGGAAGCTGCCCGCGGCGAGATAGCTCTCACCTTCTTCGAGTTCGCCACCCTTGCTGGTTTGTGGCTGTTTCGCCGCGCCGCGCCGGATGTGCTCTTGCTGGAAGTGGGGCTGGGCGGCCGGCTCGATGCCACCAATGTGGTGGAATCCGATGTCGCCATGATCACCTCCATTGCCCTCGATCACTGCGACTGGCTGGGGGATACCCGCGAGGCGGTGGCGGTGGAGAAGGCGGGCGTGTATCGCGCCGGCAAACCTGCCATCAGCGGTGAGCCCAACCCGCCTGCCACCATCGCCAGCGAGGCTGCCCGTCTCGGTGCCTGCCTGCGTCAGGTCGGAATCGATTTTCGTGGCGATGAGCACGAAACCGGCTGGGATTATCACGGCCTTCATCAGTGGCGCGACCTGCCCAAACCGGCTCTGCCGCTGATGAACGCGGTCACCGTGCTGGCGGCGCTGGAGTCTCTCGGCCTGCCGCTGCCGGAAGAGGCTATTCGGCAAGGGCTGGCCAATGCCCGGCTGGCTGGCCGGATGCAACAGTTGCAAAGCGCGCCGCTGGTCATCGTCGATGTGGCCCACAACCCCCATTCGGCGGCCTATCTGGCTGCCCAGCTGCGCAAGTTGCCTTGCACCGGCGTGCGCCGCGCCGTGGTCGGCATGCTCAAGGACAAGGACATGGCGGGGTCGCTTGCCGAGCTCGATGGCCTCATCGGCGAATGGCATCTGGCCAGCCTGACCGGCCCGCGAGCGGCGAGCGCGGCCCAGCTGGCGGCGGCCCTTGGCAGCGAGCGGGGGCCGGCGACCACCTTTGACAGCGTGGGGCAGGCCTATGCTGCCGCGTTGGCCGCATCGAGTCCTGATGATATGGTCATTGTGTTTGGTTCGTTTTACACTGTTGCCGACATTCTGGCGGGTGTCGCCGTCTAGGCCACACCCCGGCTCCCCGGCCCTTTGGCGGGGAGCCAGATCGCATATTGAGTTACGTAAAGGTAGGATTCAACTTGGCCTCTAAGTTTCAAAACCGTCTGGTAGGGACCGTCATCCTGGTGGCCCTGGTAGTCATTTTTCTGCCGGATCTGATGGACGGCCACAAGCTGGAGCAGAAGGAAGAGGCGTTTGCCAAGATCCCGCTGCGCCCCGAGCTGGAACCCGCCAAGCCCGCCTTGCAGGTATCGGCCGCCAGCACCCTGCCGGCGGAGCATCTGGCCAGCCAGCAGCAGGCGTCGGCTGCCGAACAGTGGCAGGTGGAAGAGGTGCCCGAGCCGGTCACCCTGGGGGCCAAGCAGGGCCAGCCGCAGGTGCAGCAGCCGGCCGCCAAGCCGGTGACCCAGCCCGTTACACCGCCTGCGGCCAAGCCCCAGCCCAAGCCCGAAGTGATCGCCAAGAAACCGGTGGAGCAGCCCAAGCCCAAGGTGGTGCCGCCCAAGCCGGTAGAGGTGCAAAAGCCGGTTGAGAGCAAGCCGCAGGCGGGCCAGATCAGGTCGATGGACGATCTCATCGCCAGCAAGATGGGGCAAGCGCCCACGACCGCAGCCCCGGCGCCTGCCGCGACGGCCCCGGCCCAGGGCAGCTGGATCCTGCAGCTCGGTGCCTTCAAGAATGTCGACAGCGTCAACGCGCTGGTGGGCAAGCTGCGGGCGGCGGGTTACTCGGCTCACACCTCGCCGCGCACGCCGGTGCAGGGTCAGCTCAACCGGGTCTTCATCGGACCGGATGTCTCCAAGACCAAGCTGCAGGGCATGCAGAGCCGCATCGGCCAGATGACCGGCCTGAGTGGTTCCGTGGTGGCTTACAACCCTTAAGAGGGTCGACAAGATAAAAAAATACCGCGCTGCATCTTGGATGGGCGCGGTATTTTTTTAGATGCATTTCACCGGTTTGGGCAGGCCGCCAATCTTGGTGGCCTGCTTGGCGGGGCCTTCCGGGAACAGCTTGTAGAGGTAGCGGCTGTTGCCCTTCTCGGGGCCGTATTGCTTCTCCATCGCCTTGACCAGGGCGCGAATGGCGGGGGAGGTGTTGAACTCCAGATAGAAGGCGCGCACGAAGCGCACCACTTCCCAGTGCGGCTCCTCCAGCACTATGCCTTCCTGCTCGGCCAGTACCAGTGCCAGCTCCTCGCTCCAGTCGTTGCTGTTGAGCAGATAACCCTTGGCATCGGTCTCGATGAGTTGGCCGTTGAATTCCAGCTGGTGATGCTCGGACATGGTGGGCTCCTTGTGGCCTGTCAGGATTGGGCGGGCATGGTAGCGCCTTGTTCCCGGGTGAGCAACCGGCTCTCGTTGGCCAGGGCGAGCAATTCGTCTGCCAGCTGGCTGATGAGGTTGAGCTGCTGGGTCAGCATCAGCTGCTCCTCGCTGCTGTCTGGGGTGATGACAGGGCACTGCCCCTCGATCTGCTCCGGCATCTCTCCCGCCAGGTGGCCTGCAGCCCGCTCCAGGGTGTGGCTCAGGTGGCGGCTGATCTCGTCCAGCTCGCCGATGGCCTCCAGCTTGTCGCGATGGGCGCCCAGCGCCGAGATGTAGGAGAGCAGGGCATGGTTGCGCCAGGTGAGGGTAAAGCAGAGGTCGAGGAAGCGGCGGCGTTTCTGCGGCTCCACCAACATGCTCTGCCAGGCCATGGCCAGCTCGCTGTCCGCCAGATGGGCGCTCTTGCGCGCCACCCGGTAGTCGAGTGACTCATCCCGCTGCTGCTGCAGGCTGGCCAGCACCGCCGAGAGGTAGCGGGCGTTGGCCGACAGCGAATTGGCGATCAGGGTCGGCAGCCGTTTGTACTGCCAGTCCGGCCAGAGCCAGGCCACCAGGGCGTAGGAGAGCAGGCAGCCGAGCAGGGTATCGAGCATGCGCGGCCCCAGGATGGCGAAGCCGATGCCGTCCAGCAGGTTGAACGCCATCAACACGTAGAGGGTGATGAAGCAGACCGCGGCGCTGTAGTTGCTGCGCACCTGGGTGAAGAACAGGAAGGCGGCCAGCCCCATCACCACCAGCTGTACGTGCAGTTCGGGGAAGAGCCAGAGCACCGGGATCCCCACCAGCAGGCCGGCGAAGGTACCGAGCATGCGCTGTACCAGCCGGCGACGGGTGGCGCTGTAGCTTGGCTGGCAGACGAACAATACGGTCAGCAGGATCCAGTAGCCCTTGTCCAGCTGGAAGGCCTGCAGGATGCCGTAGCCCACCACCAACCCGAGCGACAGCCGCAGGGCATGGCGAAACACCATGGAGTTGGGGGTCAGGTGCTGCTTGAGCTGGATCAGCAGTGGCAGGCGGGCGGGCCTGGCCAGGGGCGGCAGGCTCTGCGGGGCCTGCTCGGGGTTTTGCAGCTCCTCGGCGCTTTGCAACAGCTGGTTGATGCTGGCCAGGTTGCGGCGCAGAAACTTCATCGGCGTCAGCAGGGTTTTCGGGTAGTGCTGCTTGAGGTGGGTGAACTCCAGCTGATCGCCTAGGGCCTCCAGCGTCCAGTGGATGCGCTTGTTGTGGGCATAGGGCTTGTGCACCAGGATGGCGTAGCCGAGCCGCTGACACGCCTCGGAGAGCTGCAGGAACACCTCCTGGAAGCCATCCAGCACGATGCCCTGTTTGAGCTCGGCTTCCAGCTTGCTGTAGGGATAGTGGCTGGAAGTGGCCCGCTCGTGGATCTCCAGCGCCAGCAGGTAGAGGCGCAGCAGGCTGGCCAGCTCGGGGGAGGCCCGGTGACGGGTGCTGAGGCGGGCGTTGAGGGCCGACTTGGTGAGCGTCAGGGCATTGACCAGGTTGATGTTGAGCTGGGCCAGGTTGTGGCGAATGGCCTGGGCGCCGTGCTCGTCGGCCGGAAAGAAGCGGGATTTTTCCAGCAGATAGCGGGAGAGGGCAAAGTAGCTCTGGGCCAGCTGCTCGTGCAGGGTCTTGTAGGGCAGCAGCCAGAGCCATACCAGCGACACCAGGCCATACCAGAGTGCCCCGGCCCCCAGCGCCAGCGGCTGATAGAAGAGATCCGGCGCCTTGGCGGCCCCCAGCATGGTGTAGATGGCAATCAGCAGGGAGCCAAAGCTGATGGTGGCGTAACGCTGACCGAGCGCCCCCACCATCACGAAGATAAAGGTGGAGCCCGCCAGCCCGATGGCAAACAGCCAGGGGGTGGGGAAGAGGTACTGCACGCAGAGGGAGGCGAACAGGAAGCAGAGCAGGGTCATTGCGAGGTTCTTGACCCGGCCCCACAGGCTGTCGTCGGTCTCGGCGATGGCGCCAGCCACCACCCCGAGGGAGAGCAGCACGGTGAGCTGGATGTCGCCGGTCGCCAGGGTGAAGGCGAGCAGCCCCATGATGGCCAGCAGCACCTTGAGGGCGAAATAGATATGACTGTCAGTCAGCAGCCGGCGCAGCAGGCCAGAGAAATCCGTGGGCATGGGAGAGCGCAACCCTTGAGCGAAACGAAAGCGAGAGCATAACCGGTCAACAACGAAGTGGCCCTGATTTGGATCAGGGCCACTTCGCTTCATATCCTTGATTTGCAACTTATCCTGACAGAAATAGGCGCCAATAAAAACCCCGCCGAAGCGGGGTGTTTGATTAGTTGCGGTTGCCGCCGAGCAGGCTCAGCAGACTCAGGAAGATGTTGTAGATGGAGACATACAGAGTGACGGTGGCGGAGATGTAGTTAGTCTCGCCGCCGCGCACGATCTGCTGGGTGGTCAGCAGGATGGCGCCGGAGGAGAACAGCATGAACATGGCGGAGAGGGCCAGGCTCAGGGCGCTCATCTGCAGGAAGATGTTGGCGACCATGGCCACCAGCAGCACCCAGAAACCGACGAACAGCATGCCGCCGATGAAGGAGAGATCACGCTTGGTGGTCAGGGCATAGGCCGACAGACCGAAGAAGGTGAGCGCAGTGCCGCCGAGCGCGGTCATCACGATCTCGCCGCCGCCGTTGTTCATGTACATGTTGATGATGGGGCCCAGGCTATAGCCCAGCAGGCCGGTCAGGGCGAAGGTGAACACCAGCCCCATGCCGTTGTCACGATTCTTCTCGGTCAGGAACATCAGACCGTAGACGCCGATGAGGAAGATGGCCCAGTGCAGGGGCGGCATGTTCATCACGGTGGCAACCCCGGCCACCACGGCAGAGAAGCCAAGAGTGAGGGAGAGCAGCATGTAGGTGTTGCGCAGTACCTTGTTGGTATCGCGCGCGGCACTCTGGGTGCCGGTATAGATAGAACGGGTATCCATCTTGGGTGTCCTCTTGATTTCCGGGGTGAGGCGGCAACGCCGCCTCGTTAACGCATTGTATGCACTGAATGTCGGGATGACGAGCGCTGATTTCAAGCCCCACCCCAGCCTGTTGCCCCTACTATCCCAAATCAAATATGTATTGCATATGAACAAGGGGCTGACGTAGTATGCACGCCGTTCGGAGGGGTGGCAGAGCGGCTGAATGCACCGGTCTTGAAAACCGGCGATGGGCGACCATCCGTGGGTTCAAATCCCACCTCCTCCGCCATCTATATGGCCCAACAGATTGATTCTGTTGGGCTTTTTTGTATCTGTAATTTTTAGTATGCCAGTAAGTATGCCATTGAGTGTTGGCTGGTATGCGACCTCACTGCACTGCTTTGGATTGATTATTGTGTTTATCTATTAAAGCACACAGGTCACGTGGTAAATGACTAAATAGCTGTTCCGAATAGTAGATCACTGGAGGAAGGGAACTCAGTCCAGTTTGTGCGATCTCATTAGTCGCCAAACAAAACAAGCCACACCCAAAGGACTGAGTTGATGCCTATCCTACCACCCCTGCCACGACCACAACGGCGCCGTATTCACAAATCATCCATGCCACCCGTGATAAAGGGCATGCTCGTCGTTTGATGGCCATCTTGCTGTTACATGAAGGACGCACGATCACTGATGTTCATCACCTTACCGGCGCTGCTCGCTCGACCATCGGCCGTTGGCTTCGGTGGTATCGGGATGAAGGTGTGGGTGCTCTAGAAGCCTTACCGGCTGGCCGTGCCCCAGTCTTACCTGTCGCAAATATTGCCACCTTAGTGGTGCTGCTCATGCAGTTTTCTCCGCAAGATTTTGGTTATCAGCGCAGCCGCTAGTGTACCGAACTATTGGCTATCAAAATCAATCGGTTAACGGGGCTTAATATGGCAGCATCCACGCTCCGCCGATGGTTACCTCGTATGGGTATTGTCTGGCGAAGGCCCGTGCCGACCTTGCGGATAAAAGACCCTGCCTATCAGGAGAAAATGGCGAATATCGACGCAGCACAGGCCCGTTGTAATGCCGATAATCCGGTGTTTTATGAAGATGAAGTCGATATAGACCTCAATCCCAAATTAGGGGGCGACTGGATGTTCAGAGCGCAGCAAAAGCGGGTTGTCACACCGGGACAGAACGCCAAACATTACCTGGCAGGCGTTCTCCATGCAGGCAATGGAAGAGTACTTTACGTCAGCGGGATAAAGAAAAACTCATCCCTGTTTATCGCCATGCTGGAAAAGCTGCGCCGCCACTACCGACGAGCCAAAACCATCACGCTGATCCTCGATAACTACATCATTCACAAAAGCAAGCAGACCGAGCGATGGTTGAAGAAGAACCCCAAGTTCTGCTTGGTGTTCCAGCCAGTTTATAGCCCTTGGGTTAATCACATAGAACGGCTGTGGCACAAGTTACATGAAACCATCACGCGCAATCATCAATGTAGAGGAATGGCCAGCCTGCTGGGCCGAGTGAAACACTTCATGGATACCGTGTCGCCTTTCCCGGGGAATGGCTATGGCACAGCGAAGGTGTAGAACTATTGGGATCAGTTATTTAGATCCAGATCAACATTGTTGTTCTGATTCTTTAGCAATCATCTTCAGTTTGTTGAGCTCGGGGGCATAGCGATGCACCTTGAGCCCAGTGATAAGACGGGTCATGTTCGGTGACTCCAATGATGCCAAGGACCAGCCCTTCCAGGCTGGCCCTTTATGCTGTTTGTAGATGAACGAGACAGTGGGGCGTCAACGAGTGCAGTCAGCAATCTCGTTGATAATCGGCTTACAATTCAGCCGGTCCAGCAGGTGCTGCGAGCCGTACTGGGCCACCAGTCGGTCTATGGCCATCTGGGCGCAGTCCGTTCTGTTGGGCTTATTCTCGGGTATGGCGTAACGCGCGGTCAGCCAACCACCGAGCAACGCGATGCGGTAGCCACTCGGAATGTGGCTTAGCGACGTACCGATGCCCCTCCCGTGAATAAGGAAAGGCACGGCTTGGCCGCCGATGTCGATATCGATGCGCTGGCCCTTGAGCTCAAAGGTGGCGAGCTCGCCGGTTTGCGGATGTTTGCCGGGCACCTTGATGGTGATGTTTTTTGCCATCTCACACCTCCGGTTTGGCTTCAAAATGGTGGGTCACAACGCCCGCCTCTGGGTCGATGCTGATAAACGCCGGGGCTTGTGGGTGGTACTGGTAGAGTCGCGCCAGTTCGGCACGAAACACCTCGACGTTCGGTGCAATCACATGGCTGGTATCCCCTTCGGCGTAGGTAAAGGTCTCCAGCTTCTCTGTGTGAATCCAGATGCCGTAGTACCATGCGTCCTCCTCGGTGTCGTATTGCTGCCAGCCTTGGGCCAGCAGTGTCCGGTCGTAGTAGTAACGGTCAGCCTGATGGCTCCCCCGGTCGATGCGGCAACCGGTCACAGTGAGCTCAAGCGGGATACGCCCTACCTTCAGAGCCTTCTTGACCCGGCGCAATGTGTGCCGTGCCTTGGCCTTCTCTTTGCGCGGGTCGTAGGGGTTCAGCTTGCTGCCCACGTAGTTGAGGATCCCCTCGGCATTGGCGGCTGCATTGTGCGTCAGCGTGTGCAGCAGGGCGGTGACTTCACGGCGGGCCAGTGTGCCCACGTGATAGAACTTGTTCATGATACTTCTCCTTGAAACAAACACCCCGCTAGCTAGCGGGGTGGTAGATGTCGAGGTAGAGGTAGCCGTAGCTGCGTCTTGGACTGGCTTCACACACCCAGCCCTTGTGTTCAAGACGAAACACCTCGTCCATGTCGGTGCATATCTGGTATGCCTTGGCCATCTTGGTTAACTCACGCAGGAAGTGCGACAGTACCGTGTCGCACTCGGCCCGCCACGCCTCGTCTGGCTCGCCGTACATACCGGCATGGTCGCCGAGGAAATCAACATAACCACGTTGCAGAATGGCTCGAGCCCCCAGCTTGGGCAGGTTCGGGGTGCCCAGTCCCCATGTCATGTGCTCGAAGATGCTCATGTGTGGCTGCTCCAGTTTGGGATGTCGTTGGTGCCGTGGTTGAAGTAGGCACCCACAATGGTGCGTCGCCACTCTCCAACGGGATAGCCGAGGTCGTTGCACTCACGCTCCCACCACGCAAAGTTAATCTCGCGGGGCAGGTTGTCCACGATGTCCAGTGGACTCACGAACAGCGTGGTCTTGTGCATCGTTGGCACGGGCTTGATCTTGTCGGGGCCAGTGCGCTTGCCGGTCTCGTCATAGTCGTGTGCCCACTTCGGGAAGGTGAGCTGATAGGTAATGAGCCTATGCAAATCGCCATGTGCGCTCATGGCCTGAGCTACTGCGACCTGAGTGAAGCTATCGTGGAATTCGATCATGGGTGTTTCTCGCATTCTGCAGGTGAACGGTAAGCCGCTGCCAGCAGCGCAAACTGTTCAACCAGGTAACTGATGCTGATGCCCAGTTCATCACTGACCCCATCCCCTAGACGGTGATGCAGGTGTGCCATGTCATCGGCGATACGCTGGGCTATATGGGCAGTTGAGCTCGGTGGCGAGTTGGTCATCGTCAGGGTGATGGAGAGATCCATCACATCTCCCCCCAGGGGGCTTGGTCCCACAGTGACAACCGGGTCAGCACATCTTGCGCCAACGCCTGCTGCAACTGCTGGATTACCTTCACTAACCGGGGAGCTTGCTCAGGGTTCCCGGTCCATTCACTCGATTGGTACAGAGCGCAGCAGGTGAATTTGTAGAGGGCCACCAGCTCGGCATCGGTGAGTGATGCTTGGTGATAACGGTGAGCCGGTTTCAGCGGTCCTAGCTTGGTTGAGCTACGCTGGCGTTGTTCCTTGTGGTCCTGCTGACGCCCCAACTGATAGCGATGCCAAACTGCACGCCGGTTGGCGAGCATCATCAACCGTACCTGCCTGTCTATTCGCCACGTCCAAGTACTGGTCGTGTCTGCTGGCGGGCTCCGCCAGAGAGTGCGCAGCAACTCAAGGGTGTAGTGCGGTGGCAACGGGGCATTGCAAAAGCGGTGTAACTGTACGGCAAAAGCCAGGTAGTCCTGGCGATCGATCATAAAAGCAGACATGGGCATGGTTCCTTAAAATGCAAAAGGCCACCTTCGGTGAGGTGGCCTTTTGGGTGATGTCGGGATATCCGGATCATGGTGTTGGCGCTGATGATCCGGATTGGCTAATCGCGCAGCTGATGTAGCAGCGCATCAATGACCTCGATGCAGTCAGCCTAGATGAGCAGGTAGCCGTTAGGCAGGTGAGCCACGATGGCGAGCTCGGCCTGCATCTCGACGTTGTTTGCCAGCCAGCAGCGCAATTCGAGGAGGATATCGAGGACGGTGAGGTGTGATGAGCCTGGGACCAAGTTCATAGCTGACCTCTCTCGGCCAGCGAGACTACGCCCTCGGCACCGACCACCAGATGGTCAAGCAATCGCACATCGACCAGCGCTAAGGCCTCTTTGAGAGCTTGGGTAAAGACCCGGTCAGATTGACTGGGTTCAGGGTCACCGCTGGGGTGATTGTGGACTGCGATGATGGACCCACTGTTGAGTAATAAGGCTCGCTTGACCACTTCCCGTGGGTAGATGCTGGCGCTATCGAGGGTACCGCGAAACAGCTCTTCAAAAGCCAGTACGCGATGTTGGGAGTCGAGGAACAGTGCGCCAAACACTTCATGTTCCCGGTCCTGTAGCAGGGTTTGCAGCCGCTCGGTGGCCTCTGTGGTACTGGTGATGGCAGTGCCTTTGGCCAGGCGTTTGCGAGCAATCTGATTGGCGATACGCAGCAGGTCTTGCTCGGTCACCGGTTCGGTAACGACATAAGTGCCGGGGCATTCCCCAGCTTTGAGTTTGTGGTAACGCATAGTGGTCTCCTGAAAAAGAAAAACCCCGGCAGCGCGAGGCATACCGGGGCTAAATACAGCGGTGTGTTTGGTTCATTTTGAAGGTAGTTCAGTTGGCAGTGGTGGTGACGCCTACCCTGGCGGTGGGTACCCGCTTCACCGGCATCAGCGATTCTGGTACCAGTACATTGAGCGGGATAGCGAGTGCCACGCTCAGCCGTTCCGCCAGTTGGTAGGCCGGTCCGATGGTGTCGTAGTCAGCTACCCAGGTAGCTAAGGCCAGCTCGCTTGCTTTCACCACCCGCAGATAGACGCTGTAGCCCTGTACGGCCAGTCCACTGTCACGCACCACCTGCGTCTCGCCATCTCGATTGATGGCTTCGAGTTCAACGGCTATCGGTTGTTTGGACATCGTGAGCCTCCTCTTGGGGTAAGGGGTCACTCTCCACGCAATAGCCGTGATGAATGCAGGTACGCTGCAGGTCGCTCAGAAAGCTACTCAGCACGCGGGGCTGCTCAGAGAGTGGCACCGGTCCTGCCTGGCCGCGCCAGAAGCAACGACGCGTAGGGTCAACGCAGATTTCATCCATGGGCTGGCTCATGGTGCACCAGTCCTCAGCATTGGTGAGGGAGAGCAGTTGCCACTGCATCCCAGACCAACGCAGATGCAGCGTGACCGTGCGGGCATGTGGGCTATTAGGGGTCAGGTGCAGCAACCAGCGCTCGCCCTGGCGAGTAGGTATCAGCTTGGCCTTGGCCGCAACCAGCCCCAGCCACTGACATGAGGTGTGGGACAGCGGCAGTTCGTTAGTCATCACACACCTCCTACTCCCCACTGACCGTGACGGTGAAGTATGCCATCCGGCAGTAGGCAACAAAGTTGGTCTGCCACAGGGTGAATAACTCATGGGCCTCGGCGCGTTGCATCGGGCCCCATCCTTGCAAATAGTGTTCGTCATCCAGGAAGTTGAAATCGAGCTCCTTGCAGAGCTCGGCATCCTGGCCCAGTCCCTGGTAGCTGAAGTCGGTGACGTAATCGAACAGCCAGCCATCAAGGCCGCGTATCAGACGTATCTCGACGGGGTGAGTCCCTCCTTGCTCGGGGCTGTAGGTGGGACTGCGAAAGTTGAAGGTGAGTTGGGTCAGGCGCTCGAGGTTGAGGCCAATATGGCTGACCTCCTGATTGAGTAACGTGAGCAGCGCTTGGGCAACGGGCAGGGCAAAGCCGTCCCGGAAAAAGGGAATGGTCATGGTGTGCTCCTTGTGGGGGTTAATCTTGGCCGAACAGGTCGCGCATTTTTCTGGCAACACGGGCACGGATTTGGTCATCAATGAAGGCGGTAATACTAGCGAGTGCGGCACTCAGCACCGCGATGTCATCGGCCAACCCCATCGGTAGCACATCCGGAATGGCATCGATGGGCGAAATAAAGTAGGCCAGCGCACTGTAAATCAGCAGCTTGGCCCACAGCGGCAAATCCTCTTTCTGGCTGGTGTAGTAGAGCAACAGACAGGTCTCGATAAAGGGCCGACCGGCACGTTTGGCAAAGGCCCAAAGTTTTCGCCAAAAGCCTGGGTGATCGAACGACTCGCATTCGGGGGGAATGCAGGGGGGCATAGTGTGTCTCCTTCACGGGTGGGTGAATGGCGGAAATGAAAAGAGGAGGCAAAGGCCTCCTCTGGGATGAAATGGACGTGAGCTATTGGTCCCACATCAAGCAGTCAAACTCGGGGGTATTAGTGGCGGGCAGCACAGAGGCCACCTCTTTGGTTGGCAAGGCGAGCTGCTTACCGTCAGCCGTCAAAATGCGGATCGACTTGGCCTTGCGCAGCTTGCCCCACATGTCGAAGAAATTATTCTCACCGACACGGGACTCGGTCTCGTAGGGCGCATCGTATTGGCTACCATCGACGATGATGGAGAAGGCTTGTCCTGCATAAGAGCCATACTCCTTGCCCTGTACGGTAGCCGTCATGCTGACCTTGCGGGTGTCATTGCAGGCGATATAGAGATGGTTCTGCTCGTTGACCACCGCCGTGTATTCGCTGGTGCCCTGACCCCAGCCACTGCTCCAGCGTCCGGCCTCACCATAGGCCAGGGCGTTATTGCACAGCAGGATGGCCGTCAACGTGATCCAAGAGTTTTTCATGGTTAATGCTCCTTATCCAACGTAGTAACCCAACACATTCTGTAAAAATCCGCCGGCAGCAATGTAGCCAACGACACCCCCGATGAGCTGGGGACCAGCTTTCCAAAACAGCTTCTTCTTGAACATCTCCTGTGCGCCGTCAGCCAGCAGCAAATCAGGCTGAGTGAAGCGGCGAAAGAGTTCGCCAGCCATCATCCCCAGCGACGAGAACAGTGAACCGAACACAAAGAACCAGATATGGCCCCATACCCCAAGTTGGGGTGAGCCTCCAGTCCAGAGGGAATGAATGGTGGCAGCCAGTAAAAAGAGGGTGGCAATGATGGGGTAGCGGATCATGATTTTCTCCTTGGGTAATATAGTGAGTGTGAAAAGAGCGTGAGTGATGCTCGAGCCAGCGAGGACAGCGGGCTACACGTCTTGCCTGGATGGCGACACGAGCAGCCTTGATGGTCATCGTATTATGCTCAAGATAAACCCATGGGGTTGATATTCGTCTTTTTGGGTCCTTATCGTCAATGGGTCCATGGTCAACCATAAGGGTTGACTGGAGGGACTATGACAGACATCAACTTTGAACAGCTGGCCAAGAGCGTGGGTAAAGCGATTGGGCGCCAGCGCAACCAGGCTGGATTTACTCAGGAGCAGGTGGCTGAACATCTCAATATCGGGATGGAGGCCGTATCCCGAATGGAGCGGGGTATCGTGGTGCCAACCGTGGTGCGGCTGGCGGAGCTCGCTCAGCTGTTTGGCTGTGAACTGGCGGACTTTTTGCGTGAGACCAGTAACCGACCCACCGAGCAGAGCATTGTGTTGAGCCAGCAATTAGCACAACTTGATGATGCCGACCGGACCTTGTTGCTGGAAACCATTAGCCGTCTTGTGACGCGATTAACCCAATCAAAGTAAATGAATTAGACAACGTTGATGGCATAAATCGCCTTACTCGGACTGGCGTCAACCAATCCGGGTAAGGATGTTTATGCCGGTGGTATAAAGAGAAGAACAATTATTGTAGTAACGTGAGAGCCTGTTCCAGGGCGTGGGATTTGAGCTGAGCACCTTGGCCGAACCAGGCTGAATCAAGTCGATTATCCTGACTGCGTGCACGGCGATGATGATCGACATATTCCGTGACAGCATTAACTAAGCCCCAAGCAGTATTTTTGGCACTGGCAAGGTCTGAGCCCATTCCTGCACCTTGGTAGAGTTCCTGTAATTTCTTGGTAGGACGACTCAGTACAATGTTGCCGTCATCACCTGTCGGGTCATTAATCAGGTCACTGAAGAAGAGAATAGCTTCAGCAGGAGAGACTGAGCGATGACTCAGCTCATGTATATTGCGTTGAAACAGGTCCCAGTTTGCTAAACCAAGACCGAGCACCTCTTTGACATGTTCCGGGTTGAATTTAGTTGAGTGGGGCACTTTAATGGCGTCGGCTTTATCGTTGAGTGCCATCTGTAATGTATTATTACAAACCACCCGCAGAGAGGTAAATTGAGCTGTGGTACAGAGGGTGCCATCACAACTGGTCGCCAGCAATAAATAAGATTTCACTATGTCACCGCCGTTTAGTTTCATGCCCTGGCCCGTCTTGGCCAATGCCCACAACTTTCTCCCTCCTTTTAATACGCCTGCTGTTTCTAATTCAAACCCACCTGCTTGCACCAGATCCTGATAGAAATGCAATACCTCGTGAGGCTGTACCACATTGTAACGTTTGGAGACCACCGAGAGTGGAGCCAGCGTATCGGAGCGGTAAAGGACTTTACTCATCGTAAAGGGGCGGATATGCAGCTCATCTGAGGTGACATTGTAGAGTACATCGCTTTGTTCGATGGTCCAATCCATCCCGGCAGCTTGCTGCCAGATATCTAAAGATTGTTTTTCTGGTAATTGATTACCCAAGCCATGCCAAGGGGTTTGGCCAGTGTGGGCCATTGTTTCAATCAAGTGCGCCATATTTAATCCCTCTATGTATAAATATCACAAAGGTTATATAGGGATGAATATATTTGGAGATGGATGCTCGCTTAGGTCCTTCATGCATTTTTTGAATAATGCAAGCATAAATAAGATGTTGAAGGGCTTTGCTATCTGCTATTTTTGCTACAGTAGCAAAATAATGAGAAATATCATCGCCTTTTGGGGTGATTTGTCGCGGTAGGGGAGGGGAGAGAGTGGCGGTTTGTGCAAACGGCTATGTGTCTTCTCGATCTGGATTTACGGGTCAGAATGACAGACTCATCATTCTGACCCGTACGTCTCATCAATACCACTCACTATAGGCAATTCATTTCATCGTAATAATTGCCCCATTCATCAATAGCAGTGGAGATAAGCGCGAGTCTATTTTTCAACGAGGCAAACTTATTGCTTGAATAGCCCTTTGGGAGAACTGATGATATAGCCTCATTGGTCCCAATACCATCTAGATGTATTTTTTCCCAACAAATGAGAGCGAGAATATGTTCTTCTATGTTGCTTTTTCTCTTCACATACTTATTTTTATTGAGGTTTCGCTTTAGTAATGGCCTTAGCTTTTCAATTTCTGGAGCTTCGATAAAGTCATTGCTGTTCATGTGATAATAATTTCTAAATTTTTCAAATTGGTATTCGTATTCATCAAAAGCTTCATGTATGTCTTCTTTTTTTGCATTGAAGTGACAGCTTATCGCCAATGAGGAAATTGGTGAGTTATCATCAATCTGGGGGTAGACATAAAATATCCCAGGTTTCAGTTTTTCTGGATAAAATGATAATGCGTGACTTAGTGGTGTGGGTTGAGCAGTATTGGCTTCAAGGGATGTACGAATAGGCTGGTTATCATCATGACTGCCTACTCGTCGTTTACTTTGTAAATATTTTTTGGCATCTCTTATGTTTTTTAAAAAATCTTGTGGTGTCACAGCATTAATGATATCTGCAATTCTTAACCAATTCAGGTGGAAAAAATTACTGTTCAAGTAGTTTATTGTTGTAATGAAATCAGGGTTGGATTTGAGATCTTTAATAAATAAAATAAGGCTTTTGTATATTGTTTTCTCTTCTTCTGAAAGCAATGCCAAACTTAATACTCGGTCGTAAGAGAAGTTACATTGCACCGAGTCCCAGAATTCAGAGGTGACTTTTAACTTTACAATATGTTCATCGTTAACTTCTGCATCGTGAAGCATGGAAATGATTTCGTTATTTATCTCTTTCAATGAATTTATTTCGTATGGTTTATTCAATCTGGCATGGTTGTAAATAACATAAAACCCAATAAGTTGCTCTGTAGCGTGAGCCAGTAGAGTATTAAAGTCTGCATGCGTAATACGTGCTTTCATTATGCCGCCCCTCCTAATGGGCCGTTACATCAACGAGATTATTACGCATTGTGTTTATTCTGTGTTGGAAGTGAATCACAGTTATTGGTTCTTTTTCAATAGACGGCGTCTATCAAGGAACAAGCAGAACATGTTGTTGCCAAGGTAGAAATAGATGGCGCACCTCATACGAGGTTCGTCATGTCAACATTAAGTTCTTTAAAAGAACCTCATGCTGCGTAAAAAAATGTGCTCCGTATGATGACCTCGTACACATTAAACAGAGGAAATCACATGGCGATGCACACGAGTGAAACAGGTGCTGCGACTCACCTGATGCAGCACGTAGACAGAATTATCCGACTGCCCGAGGTGAAACGCCTGACAGGGTACGGTCGCTCCACCATTTATAACCGCCTCAACCCCAAGTCCAAGGGCTACGACCCCGATTTTCCGCGCCCAGTCAGTCTTTCTCCCTTCGGTGCCGCTCGTGGGATAAAAGGGTGGCGCATGAGTGAGGTCATGCATTGGTGTGCGACGCGTCCTTATGTTGAGGCGCGCCATTCTTCGCTCGAGGGTTCAAAAAATGATTAATGAGAAGGGGGAGCTTATCTTTCGCGATCAGCCATCATTTACCGAGATCTTGGAAGCTGCCAACCAACAAGAATCTGAAGCCCAACGCGCAGCACTTGCTCCTGTAGGGTTTCCTGTATCTGCGTTGTCTGAGCAATTGCAGGCGGTCATCCGCGGTGTGAAGAAGCAAACGCAAGCTTCAGAGGAGCTCATCGGGTGCATGTTGATTGGCATGATGGTACCTGCAGTTCATGATCTGTTTGTCATCACGCCCTTGGACAACATGTCTTTCCCCCTGTCGGCCAGCATCATGGTCGTAGCAGGGTCTGGCGAGGGCAAGTCATCCGTTGCTAAATGTTTCCTGAAGTCCATTCGTACACTCGAGAGTGATTTCGCCATGCAGTATCAAACAGAGATGGCACAGTTTGCTGACGAGCTGGAACATTGGGAGATCAAACATAAAGTTCTGAAAAAAGGGTACCAGCGTGCCATTACACTGGGTGAGGAGGAAGGGGCATGCAAGCGCCGCCTGGATGAGCATATGGCGAGCAAACCAACCAAGCCTGTCCAAAAACGCTTGCTGGTGAACGATCTGACGACGGCTGGGCTTTTGAAGCTCCTGGGGACGGGATGGCCCTCGCTCTTTTTATTCTCCGATGAGGCTGGCAGCATTCTGGATAACGAGCTATTCCACAAACCGCATTTACTCAACACGCTGTGGGATGAGCAGTGTATCAGGGTTGACCGCGGTGGCAGTCATACTGCGTTCTCGATTGACAATGCACGATTTAGCAGTTTGTTGATGACGCAGCCAGCATCGTTTCACCGCATGCTCAAACAACAGCGTGGCGTTGCCATCACATCAGGTCTCTGTGCGCGTCTACTCATCTGCGCGCCTAAATCGACAATGGGGGAGCGGCTCATAGGCGATGCACAAGAGCAGCAAGACGAGGTTGAGCGCGCGGCGCTGGAATGGTTTTCCCAGCGACAAGCAGCACTTTTGATGCAATCGATGGCGCGTCGGGAGGCAGGCTACGAGTACATCAGCCTGCAACTTTGTGCAGAGGCGAGAACCTTGCTTTGTGAAACTGCCAATACTGTCACGTTGAGACTTGATCCTCAGGGTGACCTTCACCAGTATCGCAATTTTGGTGCCAAGTACTTTGAGCATGTTGCACGTATAGCTGGGGTGTTGGAAGCCTTCTGTACAGGAGGTAAGATGGTTTCTACTGCTACCGTGCGAGCAGCTATTACCATCGTCGACTATTTCTTCAAGCAGCATATTCACTTGATGGCTGATGATGTCATGCCGAGCATGCGTACTCATGCCGAAGAGTTAGATGCGTGGTTGAAAAAACGTGCAGGGAGCAGGGTTGATTTTGAAATCCCTAAAAATGAAATTCTTCAAAAAGCGTTCGTGGCATTAAGAAGTGTTGCTGTGCTGGACAAGGCCATTGATGAGTTAATGGCAAAGAACAAGGTCCATCTTCGCACGGAATATCGCCATCAAGGGCATAAACCAATAATGATGGTGTGCTATTGTAATGTTGAAAATAAAAAATAACATTCTGGTCAATATTCTGATGGAGGTAGAATAAACTTCCCGTCATGCCGACTAACAGACAACTGACTGATAGCGTGTCTGGCCATGCACAAACAAGTCTGAGACCTTAAATAAAGGTACGCTAACTATACAAGTGTCAGTTGTTTTTAGATTATCGGTTATGTCGATGAAATCAGCGCTAGATACGCGTTTTTGCTGATGTCACAGTTTTAAATTGAGTCATGAATATTGGTTTTTAATGTTATTGGTAGTTCACTTAACTAATGTCTAAGTTAACGTAATTTATTCTGCCACCTAATAAATAGCTAAGGTGAGCTCATTTGCACGTCAGCTCATGCATCACTCGATGCAACGATAGGCAGCCTACGACTTACTCAATCAGCCATGATTGAATGAAGAGACAACCTAATACGAGCAGGACATGACCACATGTCCTCACTCATCGTTAACATCAAAACATGGAATTGGTAATCAGCATGCTTAAGTATAATTACATTGATATCGATGCTATCCCTATACAGCATAAACCAACGAAAGCGTTACGCATGAAAAAGGAGTCCTCTATAACAAGAACGCTGAGCGAGATGTGTCATCAATCTATTTATTACCCACAACTATTCAAATTTATCGACCATCTGGTGCAGAGGGAGGCTCTTCCTGCTCTATTTTCCAGTAAGATGGCGGGGGGGATTTACCCTCTTACCAAGGAGGGGGCGAGGCTATCAGGTATCATCACGCTTGCTGTGCAGGTGTACCTGCATCAGGAGTATTTTAATTTGGATCCCAAGTTGGCCTGCTTGTGTAATTTCGTCGTCAAGCATCAACTTCGTGAGATGATCATGGATGGTGGCACCAGCCAAGATGCGCAGGAGAAGCTAGATCTCAGGTATCAGCAGTTGATGTCGGAATTGAAGTCAGAAGCCATTCAGGGCAAGTGCGATACCTTCATGAAGGGGGCGCAGAGGAATACCGCCTCACTGCGTCGCTATGTGAATGGGTTGTTTGGGCGCTATGCTCGCCTCCTGGTGCTGCGGGTCGATTTGTACTACAAAACAGAGTTCTTGGATGAGCTTTCTATTGAAGAGATCATCAAACACAAAAAGGCACTGTTTAAATCCCGTGGTAAAGGGGCATTGGCTGCCAATTGGGTAGGGTATGTTTGTCGTTTGGAGTTTTCCCCTCAAACAGGCTTTCATTTTCACTTGGCAGTCTTTATGAACGGTGCTCATTTCCAGCGTGATGTTTTCTACGCAGATGCCATCATTAAGGAATGGTTGCGTATCACGGGTAACCGGGGCAGAGGGCATAATTGCAATCAGAAAAAGGCTGAGTATCGGGAGTGCGGGATTGGTATGGTGGGGCATGCCGACAAGACGAAACGGGGCTATTTACAAAAAGCCCTTGCTTATCTGACCAAATCAGAGCCAGCCGCTAGGCTGAAGCTCAAGGGGCATCGTACCTTCTTCAAAGGCAGCGTGCCCAAGTGCGCCACTGCACGAGGTAGACCGCGATTGAATGCGTAGGCTGGATTTGACCTCATAGATCCAGACACTTTTTCCCGCTTAGGGTTGTGATACCCGACTGCGCAGAAATTCCCGAGGTGAACGGTATCCCAAGGCGCTGTGCGGGTGGTGCTCGTTATAATGCTCAAACGCGATAGCCAAATTGCCAACCGCTGTTCGGCTATCCGGTTTTGGCATCATCTCGATATAGTCTCGCTTCATCGTCTTCACGAAGCTCTCCGCTATACCGTTGCTCGGTGGGCTCTTCACCGCCGTCGTTCTGGGCTACAATCCGATTTCTCGTGCGAATGCACGGGGCTCATGAGCTCGATACGCCGAGCCATTATCTGTCAGCCATTCCACTGGTGATGCCGGCAATGAATCCCCGAAGCGTCGTTCGACAGACCTCAGCATGACATCTTGCACTGTGTCACTGTCGTAACCCCCGGTACTGGCAGCCCAGTCCAAGGTTTCCCTGTCACAGCAGTCCATGGCGAACGTGACTCGTAGTTTTTCACCGTTATCGCAGCGAAACTCGAAGCCATCCGAGCACCAACGTCGATTGCTCTCTTTGACGGTAACGCGCCCCTTATGTGCCTGCAGGGTCAATGGTGCCGCCGGTTTTCTTTCCAGCAGCAGGCCATGATCGCGCATGACACGATATACATGCTTGGCGTTTACCACAGGCTGTCGTGTTGCCTCTGACTGACGCCGTAACAGCGCCCAAACTCGGCGATAGCCATTGGAGGGAAGCTCTGCCATCGCCTCCATGATCCGGCCAACTAAGGCAACATCATCGCCAGCGCGATGATGACGACCATCTTGCCAACCCGGTTTTCGATGAACACGAACGGATAGCTGCGCACGCGATACATTAAGGGCCTGGCTCACAGCACTTAATCGTCGTCCCCCGGCAACAAGGGCGCATGCGCAATCCATTTTTTTGCTCGGCCATACTCCACGGCTTCTTTGAGGAGCTCGTTCTCCATGGTCTTCTTCCCGAGCAGACGCTGGAGCTCTCGGATCTGCTTGATGGCAGCAGCCAACTCTGAGGCTGGAACAACATCCTCACCGGCGGAGATCGCCGTGAGAGACCCTTCCTTGAATTGCTTACGCCATTTGAAAAGCTGGTTGGCGTTGACGTCGTGCAAGCGAGCGACATGAGAGACGGTCATTCCGGGCTCAAAGTTCTGCTGAACGATGGAGATCTTTTCCTACGGAGTCCGGCGTCGACGGCGCTCGGCTCCAGTTAACACTTCGACCATCTTCTCGTTGTGACTAGTACTGAACATAGTTCCAAGACTACCTCTTAAGTTAAGAGGGGTGAAGTGTCTGGATCTTCAAGGGGTCAATCTATAGGCTGTGATGACAGTCTCTTCAGTTAATAAGACTGTGATGTGCATATTTCAATCCAGGTTAAATGAGATAGCAGAATGAGCCAGTTAACCACCTCGGAACTCGTTGTTGATTTTAAGTGAATATGAGAAGGTTGATTCTATCTCTGTTTAAGGAACGTTCGTGATAGATGAATGTGGGCTGGCCATCAAGGAGTTTGAGAGGATATCATGTCCGGTGAGGTTAGAGTGTTATCATCAAGTGTGCTGTAATGCGTCTAGATACATTTATTTTAGCTGAGGTGTAGGGTAGGTTTGGTTTGGTATAGTCCTCAATGCTCACAACAAGGTATATAAGCACAATATTGATGGGTGTAAACAGCTCAGTGTGGATGGGATACATTAAGTAATGTGTGATATTTCAACTAACCATTGCAACTCATGCGCATAATGATACTTTTTACTCGTGCAATATCTATTGGCGTTCAAAAGGGGGAGGTGATAACATTGGGAGGTTGATATAACATGCTTGGATAATGAAATGTTGTTTTTCTTCGTCATCCAATCTACTGAGCGAGAGGCTATTGATGAATGAATTTTTGAAAGTCTTGTTGAATGTGCGTAGTCTGCGAGCTGCACTGCGTGAGTTGTCTCTGGAGCAAGTACAAGAAGCCCGCGAGAAGATTGAAGCGACTTATCTGGAACGATTAGAGCAGGCAGAGAAAAAGCAAGCAGCCCAAGCTGAGCATCAGCAAAAGCTGGCTGAGTTTCACGCCATGTTGGCTCAGGCAGGTATTGACCCGACAGAGTTGGTGGGGAGTACTTCGGCAGCGGCGACTTCGAACAAAGCGAAACGCGCTCCTCGTCCGCCGAAATACCGTTATGTTGATAATGGGCAAGAGAAGACCTGGACCGGTCAGGGGCGAATGCCTAAATACTTGGCACTGCAGGTAGAGCAAGGTCGTCAGTTGGATGACTTCCTCATCTAAGTGTTAGATTCATAGAGATTGTTTCAATTTTCTAAGCTTCAAATCCACTCAGTAATTGGGATTGCGAATCCGTTCCTTTTCTAGTATTTAGGTGTGTATGGAGATGGTATTCACCTGACAGTTGCCCACAAAAGGGAGTGGTCATACGGCTTCAAACCGGATAACAAAACGGTACCCCTACCGTGTTATCTGGAGTCACCGTATGACCACCAACGAGAAAGTAGCACGTCGCAAACTCAGCCTGCTAGAGCTCGCCAAAGAGCTCAATAACGTCAGCAAAGCCTGCAAGCTCATCGGCTACAGCAGTCAGCAGTTCTACAAAATTCGCCGTAATTACCAGACCTATGGCGCCGAGGGCTTGCTCGACAAATTGCCCGGCTGTAAAGGGGCTCATCCCAACCGGGTCGCGCCCGAGATTGAGCAGGCCATCCTCGATTACTCCCTCACCAGACCAACCCATGGCCCGCTGCGGGTCGCACAAGAACTGGCTCTGCAAGGTATCAACGTCAGTGCTGGTGGAGTACGTGGCGTGTGGCAACGCCACGATTTGCTCTCTAAACACGACCGCTTGTTGCGCCTCGAGAAAACCCACCGGGAGCAGACCATTGAGCTCAATAACGAGCAAATTCGCCTGTTAGAACGCTTCAGCCCCGAGTTTCGCGAACGCCAGATTGAGGTCCACTACACCGGGGAACTGGTAGCGGTCGACACCTTCTTCGTCGGCGCGCTCAAGGGGGGTTGGCAAGGTGTATCTGCAAACCGTGCTGGACTGCTACAGTCGCCACGCCTGGGGGTAATCCCCCCGAAAAACTGAGGTGCTCATAAGTAGAATTTTCTCGTATCTTGAACGCAGGAGGTTCTACATGAAA
>NZ_JAPCJC010000029.1:0-45840 GCF_027707805.1 Aeromonas sp. QDB20
ACACGCCGAAACAGCGCTTGGCACAGGCCGCATGACCTCTACTTTTGAGTGCTCCAAAAAATGGGGGGATTACCGCACCACGACGACGGCAGATAGAACAATTGCAACGCCTCGGGTTTTCTACTCCGTTCGGCAAGCTCAGTTCAATAACAACCCCGCCACAATGGCAAATTACTCTGTGGATCGGACTGATTTGAACGTTCCCGATAGCTTTGAAATCTGCCATTTTTCAGTAAACCCCAATGCTTGGCTTAGGGACTGGACACATAGTGCGTTGACAGCCCATCTTGAGTCGTTTGTTAAATTGCAATAGCACGTAGCTTGGCTTGAGCACACACCGTGATTAAACTCTCTGTCGTGCGCTCTACTTCAAAATAACCACCAGACACTGAAAGTTGATGCACATTCAATGAATCTGAACCAAGTTTTTTAAACCAATAAGGAGCAAGCGAGCATTGTGCTGAGCCCGTTGCCAAATCTTCAGATATGCCAATTTTAGGGGCGAAGTATCTTAGAACATAACCACTCTTTCCATTTGCGGCTGTCACGATTAGAGCATAATAGCCATTGAGTTTCTTCAATCGTTCATCGTCTGGCTGGAAATTCATTACCCTCTCTACAGAGGGTAAAACCAAGACTAAATCTCGAGTAGAAAAAACGTCAATGGCATCGGCAGCTAAGTCAGATATCTCTACTGGAGCAGGACAAGGCTGGCCCTCCCAACTTGGCAGCAAAAGTGTATATAGGCCATTTCTTTTAGCAATAACAACTTCACCGTGTCTGCTACTGAAAACCACCTCATCCAGCGAGTACTTGGAAATAATTGCAGCGCCAGCTCCCAAACTACCGTGACCGCAAAGATTAATTTCACCATCCAATGCAAACCAACGAATATGAAATTTTCCGTCAACTTTAGTAATGAAGGAAGTAACTGGCAGCCCAATGTCACGGGTGATTTGATGCAACTCGTTATCGGGAAGCCAGTTTTTTAGCTCTAACACGCCACAAGGATTGCCAAAGGCCGATTCACCGATAAACACATCATAAATATCAATTTTGATAATCCACAATCCTTGACTGAAACTTAATCAAAATTAGATGGAAGACGGTACTAACACATTGGTGCCGCCTTCCATCTAGCCCTGCTTCGCTCTGATAGCAATCATTAGCAATATCATTAAAAAACCACTTATTAATTTCTTGCCTCTGACGCTGAATGTGTTCGCATGACTTCCGTATTTTTCTCGCGCATTGCCGTTGTGAGGAAAAACCGTGGCGGTGTTTGCCATGATATGTGCCGACAAGGCTACCGCCCCTGAATTCCAGCCTCCAGTCTGCTGCGTGGTTTCGTTGGCCTGGTTCATGGGTGACTCCGACGAGACGGTTGCCAAACGGCTATGGTAGCGAGTGCCGCCGGGGAGAAAAGAGGGGAGTAATGATTTCCTGAGCAGGATCAACAAATTAATTGGCATGGGGGGGCTTTGTGCGTAGTGCGCCAATACGGCGAGTTTCAGGTATCAGCAAGTGCATCAGAGGGGCAGGGTATTGGCTCCCCCCTGTAATCCGCCGAGGGGAGGGCGCAAGGTCAAGAGCGCCATCAGGAATGATGGCGCAGCCGCAGTTGGGCATGGATGCCCCATCTGCGGCGGTCCGTCCGACCTTGTGCTTGACCCGAGGGAAACCGCGCAGCGGTCGGATTGGCGTGGGAAGGCCTTCTTGGGCCAGCAAGAAGTCACTCGCCGCAGCCCGCAGGGCGGGCGAAACCCCGCATAGTGGCAATCCCGCAGGGATTGGGATGCTTGGCACAGGCGAAGGAGTTTGGCTGAACTCCCTAGGGACCGGAGTCTCTGGTATGATGCGCCATCATTTAGCGACCGGTGACGACGCCAGCATCATGCTGGTCAGGCTGCCGGTAGGGCCATTTTTCTTTGTGGCGCACTGGGTGCGACCCGACACCACGGATCTTGAACATGAGCAGTGAACTGATTTACGGCATCCACGCCGTGGCCGCCCTTCTTGAGCGCGAGCCGGAGCGTTTCATCGAAGTGTGGGCCCTCAAGGGCCGCGACGATGAGCGGCTGCAGCCCCTGCTGGCGGAGCTGGATGCGCTCGGCCTCAAGGTGCAGAGCGTGAACCGCAAGACGCTCGACGACAAGGCGGAGGGCAACAATCACCAGGGCATCATGGCCCGGCTGAAGGAGGCGCCCAAGCTGGCCGAGCACGACCTGGCCAGCCTGCTGGACAAGCTGGCCGAGCAAGAAACCGTCCCCTTCCTGCTGGTGCTGGACGGGGTGACCGATCCGCACAACCTGGGTGCCTGCCTGCGCAGCGCCGATGCGGCCGGGGTGCATGCGGTGATCGTGCCGCGCGACAAAGCCACCGGGCTGACCCCTATCGTGCGCAAGGTCGCCTGTGGCGCCGCCGAAGTGGTGCCGCTCATTCAGGTCACCAACCTGGCTCGCAGCCTGCGCGAGCTGCAGGAGCGTGGCGTCTGGCTGGTCGGCACCGCCGGTGAGGCGGATCACGACCTCTATCAGGCCAAGCTGACCGGCCCGATGGCGCTGGTGATGGGCGCAGAGGGCAAGGGTATGCGTCGCCTCACCCGCGAGCACTGCGACGAGCTGGTGAGCATCCCGATGGCGGGGGCGGTATCCAGCCTCAACGTCTCGGTGGCGACTGGCGTCTGCCTGTTCGAAGCCGTGCGCCAGCGCCGCGCCTGAGGCGAGCTGAATGGACAGACCCCCGTTTTGCCGGGATCGGGTCACGGATGAGCAGGAGGCCGCGCGCCTCCTCTCTTTTGCCCGGCCGCTGACCCTGAGCCCCCGCGCCTGCCTCTGGCATACCGGCGATCGACCCGATCTGCTGGTGATGGTGGAGCAGGGGCTGCTGCGGGCCAAGGTGGTGCTGGCAGATGGCCGCGAGTACATCAAGGAGTTTTACTGGGAGGGTGACGAGTTCCTCGACTTCCACCACCTGCTCAGCGGCGAGCCGGCTCGCTACAGCGTGGAGGTGCTGGAGCCCTGTCGGCTCTTGCTGTTCAATCTGGCCGACCTGCGCACGCTCTCCTGCTGGCCCGCCTGGTATCAGCATCTGCTGGCGGTGCAGCTGCGCATCAAGGAGGAGAAGGAGCTGCTGCTCTTGACCGAGAGCCCGCAGGCCCGTTATCAGCACTTTCTGCGCAGTTTTCCCGCTCTGGAGGCCAGGGTGCCCGATCACCAGATCGCCGCCTATCTCGGCATCACCCCCATCAGCCTGAGCCGCATTCGCAAACGGCTGAAGGATCTTAACAAAGGTTAATGCCGGCCCGCGTGCGGCTGGCTATGCTGCCCTTCTCATCATGAGCAAGGAATCCCCATGAACTGGTCTCTCAAATCTTTCGAACAACTCGACGTCAACGAACTCTATGAACTGCTCACCCTGAGATCTCGGGTCTTCGTGGTGGAGCAGACCTGCGTCTTTCTCGATCTGGACGGTGTCGACAAGCGCCCCGACGTACTGCACCTGCTCGGCTGGCAGGATGGGGCACTGGTGGCCTATGCCAGGCTGATGGCGCCCGGTGTGGCCAAGAGTGAGCAGGTGGTGATCGGCCGGGTGGTGACCGCCCCCGAGGCGCGAGGCGATGGCCTGGGCCACCGGCTGATGCAGCAGGCGCTGCAGGAGTGTGCCCGGCTGTGGCCCGGGGTCAGCATCTATCTGGGGGCTCAGGCGCACCTGCAGGGCTTCTACGGCCGTCACGGCTTCACCGCCGTGGGTGAACCCTATCTGGAAGATGACATCCCCCACATCGGCATGAGCTCCTCTTAATGCCTTTTAGGCATAACAATGAAATTATTATGTCTTGAGGTAGTAAAGAAAACGGGTGCTCGGCGCCATGTTAGTGGGTACCCTCTGAGTGATTAATCGGCAACAGTTGATGGATAGGTTTTAAAAATGGTCTTTTACCCCATTAATACAGAACAAGATTCAGCGATTGAGCCGTTGAGCCATTTTATTTGCGTTCGTCACACGAGCGGTTGTCGCTGATGGAGTTGTTGCGCAAGCGGTTCGCACTGGACCTGCAAACCTTCGCCATCATCACCCTGGTGCTGGGCAATCTGGCCCAGGCCTTCTCCGACGTGCTGGTCAAGCTGATCGGCCCCGGCTTCAGCCCCTTCCAATACATGTTCCTGCGCCAGCTGCTGACCCTGCTGGTGCTGCTGCCCTTCATGCTGCGGGTGCCGCGCTCGGCCTGGGGGCTGGGTGCCTGGAAGTGGCACCTGCTGCGCGGCCACCTCTGCCTGCTCGGCGGCGGTGGCATGATGCTGGCTCTGACCCAGTTGCCGCTGGCCACGGCCAACGCCATCTTCTATGTCTCCCCGCTGCTGACGTTGCCGCTGGCGGCCTGGCTGCTCAAGGAGAAGATCCACCCCAGAGTCTGGCTGCTGAGCGGCATGGGGCTGCTCGGGGTAGTGTTCGTGCTGCGGCCGGGGGATTTCCATCTGGCCGGGCTGGGCGCCCTGGTGACCGCCTTCACCCTGGCGCTGTTCAACATCACGGGACGCAAGTTGCCGGCCGGGATCTCGGTGGTGGCGACCCTGTTCTGGGCCAACCTGCTGGCCATGCCGCTGACCGCGGGTCTGGCGGTGGGTCAGTGGCAGCCGGTGGACTGGCGGCTGCTGGTGCTGATCGGCGGCAGCGGCGTCATGCAGCTGCTCTATCACGCCAGCTGCTTCTATTCCTATCGTCAGGTGGAGGCCAACCGCATCGCGGCGACCGAGTACTCGGGTCTGATGTTCGTGGTGCTGCTGGGGGTCTGGCTGTTTGGCGAGATCCCGGCGTGGAACCTCTGGGTCGGGGTGAGCTTCATCCTGCTGGCCATTCACTGGCAGCGCCGGTTGCGCTGAGGCCAGGCCGGCAGCAGGCTGCCGGATGAGAAAAACAGGCATCTTATGAGGCCGCTCTCTGTCATGGCCGGGCAAACCGGGTATGCTGGGCGGCCTGTTGCTATCGGAACCCTGTCGTGACCCCAACCATCTTTGCCGCCATCCTGCTGGCAGCCCTGCTGCACGCGCTCTGGAATGCGCTGGCCAAGCGCCAGGCCGAGGGGCGGGTCAGCGTCCTGCTGGTCTCCCTCTGCTCCGGTCTGTTTGCCGCCCCCTTTCTCCCCTTGGTGGGCTGGCCGGTGGCGGCCGAATATCCCTGGCTGGCGCTCTCCATTCTGCTGCACTGCGGCTACTGCCTGTTTCTCGGCCGAGCCTACCGGCTGGGGGAGTTTGGCCAGATCTATCCGTTAGCCCGGGGCGGCGCCCCGCTGGTGACCCTGCTGTTCGGTGCCCTGCTGCTGGGTGAGGTGCCGGGGATGGTGGCGGTGACGGGAGCCGTGGTGCTGGTGAGCGGCGTGCTGCTGATGGCGTGGCGCGGCGGCCTGCGGCTGGCGCCGGCCGCGCTGCAGGCGGTGCTTGTCACGGCGCTGTTTACCGCCTCCTACACCCTGTCCGATGGGGCGGGGGCCCGCTCGGCCGGCGAGCCGGTGCGTTATACCCTCTGGCTGTTTACCCTCACCGCGCTGATGATGCCGCTGCTGATGCGCTGGCAGAGCCGCACCGCCTGGCGCGAGCTGGGGCCTGCGGCGTGGCGCAGCGGCGCCATCGGGGGCGTCCTGTCGCTGTTGGCCTACGGTATCGTCATCTGGGCCATGACCAAGGCACCCATCGGCTTGGTGGCGGCCCTGCGTGAGAGCAGCGTGTTGTTTGCGGTGCTGCTCTCCTGGGGCTGGCTGGGGGAGAAGCTGGGGCGGGTCAGGCTGCTGGCCGCCCTGATTATCCTGGGTGGGATCCTGCTGATCCGCCTCGGCTAGGGGCGTGCCCCCTCGGTGTTGACGGCCGCCCCCGACCTGGATGCCGGCGGTGGAGACATCAGGCTGGTTGCTGCAAGGCGGCAATGGCTTCCCGGGCGACCCGGTCGAGGGGCTCGCCGAGCCGGCTGACCCGATAGTCGAGGCGCTCTATCAGCTCGTTGCCAAAGCGCAGCTTGTCCAGCGCTGTGAGGGTGGCGCCGTCCAGTTTGTCCAGGCGATCCTCCCGTATCAGCAGCACGGCCCTGTCGACCCCGCCCAGCAGCCCTCCGGGTTCTTTCAACTCACGGATGGGATGGATGGCGTGCAGGAACTGGGGGCGCCACAGGGGCACGATGGCCCAGCGTTGCTCGGCCACGGCTTGCTCAAAGGCGGCCAGACACTGCTCCTGTGTCCCGTTCAGGAAGCGGTAACCCGCCTGCTCGAGCCCGTACACCTTCATGATCTCCCGCGAGAAGCGGCTGATGCCAGCCCCCGGACCGATCCCCTGGATCTGCGGCGTCATGCGCTGCCTTACCTCGGGGCGCAGCAGGTCGGCGACCTCGGCCACCTGATCGACGGGAACATACTCCGGGATGCCCCACAGGGCATAGGGCTGGTAGTGCAGCCCCAGCTCACGCACGGTCACCCGCTTCTCGACCTCGGCTTTGTAGATGCCGTGGCTGGCAGGCAGCCAGGCGGAGGCCAGCAGATCGATCTCGCCGCTGGCGAGCCGTTCAAAATTGGCCTCATGGGGGGCGTGGCTGCGGGTGACCCGGTAGCCCCGCTGCTCCAGAACGGCAGTCACCAGGGCCCCGGCCATGCGGTGGAATGAGAGATCCGTGATGCCGAGCCTGAGCTGGGGGCCAGCGCCCAGGCCCGAGGGGGAGCGGGGGCTTGCCAAGGCCCGCCCCGCCACTGCCAGGGTGCCCATGGCAATCGCGCTTTTGATGAAATGTCGTCTGTTACTCATCCCTATCTCCCCCGGCCGGCGGGTTGTTGTGCTGGTCTATGTCCGTCTGGGTGAAGAGCAACTCGACCTGCACCCCGTTGTTATCCCTCAGAAAGAGTTGCAGCTCGTTGCGCTCCGGGATGACCCGGCTGACGAAGGGCACCTCCAGTCGCAGCAGGCGAGCCTGCGTCTCTACAGGATCCGAGGCACTCAGCGAGATGTGATCGATGCAGCCGCTGCCTTGCTCCGTCTCCCGTTTCCCCAGATAGTCGGTCAGTCCCTCGCTCTGGGTGTTGGCAACGATGTGCAGCAGGGGGCGCCCTCCTGCGTAGAGCCAGCAACCCGGAAAAGGAAAGGGGGGCTTCCCCCCTTCCTGCAGGCCGATGGCATCGCGATAAAACGCTGTGGTCTGCTCCAGCTGATCCGTGCGAAGCGTGACGTGGTCGATGGCATGTATGGTCATATGGCCTCCTGTCGGCTCGGAATGCGGGTGAAGGGGTCGTCGCCTAGCAGGCCAGGGCCCTTGGCTGGCCTCTTCGCTCCTGGGTCAGGATGAACAGCAGCCCCAGGGCCGGTACCAGCGCCGCGAAGAAGGGGAGGGCTGCCGGTCCCAGCTGGCTGTCGACGACGGCGCCACCGATCACTCCGCCCAAGGCGTTGGCGATGTTGAATGCCGAGATGTTGGCGGTGGCCGCCAGCTCCGGGGCCTGCCGGCCATATTTCATCACCCGCATCTGCATGGCGGGCAGATTGGCGAAGGTGGCCACACCAAACAGGAAGGTGGCGATCAGGAAAGGCCATGTGTAGTGCTCCACCACGCCGACCAGCAGCAGGGCCAGAATGGTCAGCAGTGGCCACACCAGCAGGGAGCGCCGCAGATTGCGGTCGGCGCTGTGCCCGCCGATGTTGTTGCCCAGCACCAGGCCCAGCCCGACGACCACCAGCACGCCTGTGATGGCGGAACGTTCGAAGCCAGCCACCTCTTCTGCCAGCGGCGCTATGTAGCCATAGAGGGTCATGAAGCCGGCCCAGCCCAGTACGGTAAAGAGCAGGCTGGCCAGCAGGTTCCAACTGCGGAAGGCGGCAAGCTGCTGGCTGATGGAGGTGGCGCTCTCCCTGGGTTGGCGCTCGATGACGAGGGCGATGGCCAGCATGGAGAGCAGACCCAGCCCGGCGACCACCAGGAAGGTGGTATGCCAGTCGAAGGCGTTGCCTATCCAGGCCCCCGCCGGCACGCCCAGCACGTTGGCCAGGGTCAGGCCCGCAAACATCTGGCCGACGGCGCGGCCCGCCATCTTGTCGCTCACCATGCGGGTGGCGACCACGGCACCTATGCCATAGAAGGGGCCCTGGGTCAGGCCGGCCAGGATGCGGCTCACGATCAGGGTGACGTAGTCGGTGCTGAAGGCCGCGATCAGGTTGGCGACCACAAACAGCACCATCAGTGCCAGCAGGACGCGACGTTTCTCGAAGCGGGCCAGCCAGAGGGTGAGCAGCGGGCCGCCAAAGACGATGGCCAGGGCATAGGCGGTGATGAGGTTGCCCGCCTGGCCCGTGGTGACCCCCAGCGATTCAGCCACCTGGGGCAGGATGCCGGCGATCAGGAACTCTGCGGTGCCGATGGCAAAGGCACTCAGGGTCAGGATCCAGATCCGGGCCGGGAGCGTGTTGGGCTCTTTCATGTTCATCTCCTCAGTTGATCAGAGCGCCGCCATCGATATCTATGGTGGCGCCGGTCATGAAGGGGTTGTCGATGGCCAGCAGATAGCCGGCGGCAAGATCTTCGGCGCGGCCGTACCGACCGGCCGGCAGGCTGGCGGCCGCCCGGCCCAGCATGGCCTCTCGCGCCTCGGGCGCCATGGCGGCGTAGGCCTCGGTATCGGTCAGCCCCGGGCTGACTACATTGACCCTGATGGGGGCCAGCTCACGGGCGAGCAGCCTGGCGGCGGCCTCGAGCGCGGCATTCATGGTGGTCTTGACCAGGGTGCCGGGCACTGTCTTGCGGGCCAGGAACCCTGTGGTGAGGGTGATGGTGCCGCCGGGGGCCATATACGGGGCAAGGCTGCGGATGACCGCCAGAGTGCCCCAGAACTTGGTGTCGAAGGCCGCCTTGGCCGCCGTGAGATCCAGCTCGAGCAGCGACCCACCAGGCGCCTGGGAACCGGCGGTGATGACCAGGTGATCCAGCTGTCCCAGATCGGTCAAGAGGTTGTCGATTGAGGTCTGGTCCGTGATATCCAGGCCGCTCTTGCGACTGGCGACGATGACCTGACCGGGACGCTGGCGCAGGGCATCGGCGACGGCGCGGCCGATACCTGTGTGGCCACCGATGACAAGGGACAGGGTGTGTTGATGAAATGCCATGGCAATGTTCCTCTCTGAGACGGCGGGGGATCCGCGCCTGTGTCTGCTGGAGAAGATAGATGTGACGGTGTATTTTGATAATTGCCGCAAAATCTAAAACATAATTCGGATTATCAATACAATCATGCTCGAGAACCTCAATCTGTTCCTGGTCATAGTGGAAAAAGGGGGGCTGGCCGCCGCTGGGCGTGAGCTGGGCTTCTCCCCGGCAACCGTCTCGGAGCGGCTGGCCTCCCTGGAACGCTACTACGGTACGGCCCTGCTCAGCAGAACCACTCGCTCCATCAGCCTCACCGAAGAGGGGCGCCTGTTGCTGGAGGAGGGGCGCCATCTGCTGGCCCAGGCCGAGGGGCTCAAGCGCCGTCTGCGCGATGGCGGGGATGAAATGAACGGGTTGCTGCGCATCAGCGCCCCTCATGATCTGGGGATCAGCCGGCTGGTGCCGCTGCTCGATCGCTTCATGGCACAACACCCGAGGATCACGCTGGATCTCAACCTGACCGACGGCTATCTGGATCTGGTGGGGCAGGGGATCGATCTGGCCCTGCGCTACGGAGAGCTGGCCGACAGCACACTGCGCACCCTCTCGCTGGGGGAGAACCGCCGGATCGTCTGTGCCTCACCCGCCTACCTGACGCGCAAGGGGGAGCCCCGCCATCCGGAAGAGCTTGCCGATCATGACTGCCTGCTGATGCGTTTCGGAGAACATCCGGAGCGCTGGTGGTCTTTTCAGGTCGAGGGCGTGGTGAAGCGGGTGATGGTGCAGGGGCGGCGCATCAGTAACAACGGTTATCTGGTGCGCCAGTGGTGCCTGCAGGGGGAGGGGATCTGCCTCAAGTCCCGCTGGGATGTGGGGGAGGATCTGAGCCATGGCCGCCTGGTGGAGATCCTGCCCGAGTTCGCTGCCCCGGCGTCACGGCTGCAGATCGTCTACCCCTCCGGGCGGCATCAGCCGCGCCGGGTGCGCGCCCTGATCGACGCGCTGGTCGCCGAGTTCGGACGCCCTCAGGGGTAGACCCGGGTCATCATGACAAACCCCTCTGCATCGGCGGTGAGGACTGTCTCGATCCGTCCCAGCTCGGCCAGCGTGGCCACATGGGTGCCGCCGCAGGGGATGGTGACCTCCTGCCCTTCCAGCGGGCAGTGCCAGTAACGGGAGTCGATGATCGACTCGCCGGCCCGGCTGCGGCGGATCTCGCCTCCGGTTGCCAGCCAGTTGGCCAGCTGGCGATTGATGTGCGCTTCAATCTGAGCCAGATCCGCCAGCAGGGCCTCACTGTTGACCCCCTTCTTGCGCAGGCTCTTGCCGATCCGGTACTGCTCGCGCGAGCCATTGGGCTCGACTCGCGAGGTCTGGATGGCGAGACGATCGAAATCCGGCTGATCCAGCGCGTCCCGCTCGCTCACCTCCTTGCGCCAGTAGGGGATGAGAGCCCGGTTGAGGGCCAGTGCTGCCAGATGGCAGCCGCTGTGACCCAGGCTCAGGGCGTGACGGGCCTCGGCATCCACTTGCAGCGTCACCTGACTGCCCACCGGCAGCGCACAGTGACAGGCCAGCGGGTGCACCACCACGAAACGCCACCCTTCCGCGCCTCGCTTGACCGGGATCGCCTGGTCGACGAACAGCTCCCCATCCGGGCTGATGGCCCCCATGCGGCAGGGGCCGACGGCAGCTTCGCCACCCTCCCAGCGCACTGTGCCCACGTCACCCGGCTGATCGGGCCAGAGGTGGCTCTGGGGATGAAAGGGGGTGAGGTCGGTGACCAGCAGGCTGGTATCGCCGCTCTGGCAGCAGATGACGCTGGCCTGCTCCTGGTGGTGGCCCAGCACGAAGCTGGCTCGGGTATGTGACATGGATAGCTCCCGCAGATCGAAGAGGAAGAGAGCCGCCAGCATACGTCAAAGCGCAGACCGGCTCATTAACCTCGGTTAATGAGCCGGTCTGGAGGCGGATGATGAGCGCTAGATCATGGCGACCAGCAGGTAGGCGTTGAGCCCGATCACCAGGGCGACGATGAGGCGGCCGAGCGCCTGGGTCACCGGGTGGTTGCGATACTCCCCCATCAGGGCGCGATCGCCGGTCAATATCAGCAGTGGGATGAGCGCCAGCGCGATGCCGAAGCTCAGCACCACCTGGCTCAACACCAGAATCTCGGTGGTGTTGAGGCCCATGGCGATCACCACGAAGGCAGGGGCCATGGTGATGGCGCGACGCAGCCAGAGCGGGATGGTGAAGCGCACGAAGCCCTGCATCACCACTTGGCCGGCCAGCGTGCCCACCACGGTGGAGCTGATGCCTGAGGCGACCAGCGAGAGGCCGAACAGGGTGGCAGCCGCCTGGCCCAGCAACGGGGTCAGGGTCTGGTAGGCCGACTCCAGCTCCGTCACCTGCTGGTTGCCGGAGCTGTGGAAGGCGGCCGCGGCCATGGCCATCATGGCCAGGTTGACGAAGCCGGCGATGGTCATGGCGATGGCCACGTCGACCCGGGTGGTGTGCAGCCGCTGGGGGACCGAGCCCTGATCCTGGGTGTGCTGGGTCAGTGCCGAATGCAGGTAGATGACGTGGGGCATCACGGTGGCACCGAGCACCCCGGCCGCCAGATAGACGGCGTCGCTGTTGGGCAGGCCGGGGAAGAGGGCCCCTTCCAGCAGGCTCGGCAGGTGGGGGCGAGAGAACACCAGCTCGACGATGTAGGCCGCCGCCACGAACAGCAGCAGGCCGCCCACCACGAACTCCAGCGGTTTCTGGCCGCGGGACTGCAGCATCAGGATCCCCCAGGTGACCACGGCGGTGATGCCGGCCCCTTCCAGCAGGGTGACCCCGAGCAGCAGCTTGAAGCCGACCGCGGCCCCGATGAATTCGGCCAGATCGGTGGCCATGGCGATGATCTCCGCCTGCACCCAGTAGGCCCAGACCGCCGGCTTGGGCAGTCGGTCGCGAATGTGTTCCGCCAGGTTCTTGTCGGTGACGATGCCGAGCTTGGCCGAGAGAGTCTGCACCAGCATGGCCATCAAGTTGGCCCACACCACGACCCATAGCAGCTGGTAGCCAAAGGTGGAGCCGGCCTGAATGTTGGTGGCGAAGTTGCCCGGATCTATGTAGCCGATGGCGGCGATAAAGGCCGGCCCGAGCAGGGTCAGTTTGAATTTGCGGGCCGGGATGGCCGTGGTCAGCGCGGGTTGCATGGTATCAGCCTCCATAAGTGCATGGAGATAGAATAGATCTAAATGATAATTATTATCAATTGATGTTTTGTATTGTTTCCATAGATAAAAACATCGGCGGTGGCTGGTTGCAGTGAGGGATGGGATCTCGTACAATACGCCGCCCTAGAAAAGCAGCGTCTAAACACCATTATGTTCCTTGCCTCCGAGGTCTGGCTGCACCTGGGCGGAGGCTGAATTAATCCGTAAGGAGCTAAAATGCGTCATTACGAAATCGTCTTCATGGTTCATCCGGACCAGAGCGAGCAAGTACCTGGCATGATCGAGCGTTACACCGGCGCCATCACCACCTCCGGTGGTACCATTCATCGCCTGGAAGATTGGGGCCGTCGTCAGCTGGCTTACCCGATCGACAAACTGCACAAAGCCCACTACGTTCTGATGAACGTAGAAGCAGAGCAAGCTGTTATCGATGAGCTGGAAACCAACTTCCGCTTCAACGATGCCGTTATCCGCAACATGATCATGCGCACCAAGCACGCCGTGACTGAAGTTTCTCCGATGGCCAAGGCCAAGGAAGAGCGCTTCACCCGTCGTGACGACGAGCGCCGCGAAGAAGCTACTGAAGCTGCTTCCGAAGAGTAATTCTGGATCACTGACTAGAGGATAAAGGCCATGGCACGTTATTTCCGTCGTCGTAAGTTCTGCCGCTTCACCGCCGAGAACGTTACCGAGATCGACTACAAAGATATCGTTACTCTGAAAAACTACATCACTGAATCTGGCAAGATCGTACCGAGCCGTATCACCGGTACCCGCGCCAAGTATCAGCGTCAGCTGGCACGCGCCATCAAGCGTGCTCGTTACCTGGCTCTGCTGCCGTACACCGATCTGCACAACAAGTAAGAATCGGTCCGGCACTTAAGCCTAACTCAACGAAATTTATAGAGGAAAGGTAATGCAAGTTATCCTGCTCGACAAAATCGCCAAACTGGGCGGTCTGGGTGACCAAGTTTCCGTGAAAGCTGGTTACGCCCGTAACTTCCTGATCCCGCAAGGCAAAGCTGTTATGGCCACCAAGGCCAACATCGAAGCTTTCGGTGCTCGTCGCGCTGAGCTGGAAGCCAAACTGGCTGCCAACAAAGCTGCTGCTGAAGAGCGTGCTGCCAAGCTGGCCGAACTGGCTACCGTGGTTATCGCTTCCAAGTCTGGCGACGAAGGCAAGCTGTTCGGTTCCATCGGTACCCGTGACGTGGCTGAAGCCATCACTGCTGCCGGCGTAGCCGTTGCCAAGAGCGAAGTCCGCATGGGCAACGTTCTGCGTAACACCGGTGACTACGAAGTTGCTGTTCAGCTGCACGCTGATGTTAAAGCAACCGTACAGATCCAGGTTGTTGCCCTGTAATTGCGATTCGCTTTTGCAGAAAAAACCCGCGCACTTGCGCGGGTTTTTTATTTTCAGGCCCGGGGGTAGAGTAAAGACCTGTTCCTCTGGAGGAGATCCCTATGGCCTGGGTCGAAGGTCGCGTCCTTGAACGCATCGAGTGGACACCCACCCTGTTCTCCCTGCGTGTGGCGGCCGAGCTGGCCCCCTACAAGGCGGGGCAATTCACCAAACTGGCCCTCGAGCAGGGCGATCGCCGCGTCCAGCGGGCCTACTCCTTCGTCAATCCCCCGTCTGCCCCCTATCACGAGTTCTATTTCGTCGAGATCCCCGATGGGGAGCTGACTCCGACCCTGGGTTCCCTGCGGACGGGCGACAGCCTGCTGGTGCAATCCCTGGCGACCGGTTTTCTCACCCTGGATGAGGTGCCGGCCGGGCGCGATCTCTGGCTGCTCTCCACCGGGACCGCCATCGGCCCCTTCCTCTCCATGCTGGCCGACGGGGAAGCCTTTGCCCGTTTCGAGAATCTGGTGCTGGTGCACGGGGTGCGCAAGGGGGAGGAGCTGAGCTATCGGGATCTGATAGTGAGCTTTGCCGAGCGTCATGGCGAGCGTTTTCGCTACGTCCCCTTCGTCAGCCGTGAAAGCTGGCCCGAGGCGATGGAGGGGCGGATCCCGGCGGCCATCGCCGATGGTCGCCTGCAGGCGCGAGTGGGGCTGGAATTTGCTCCCGCGCTGAGCCAGGTGCTGATCTGCGGCAACCCGGCCATGGTGAAGGAGACCCAGCAGACCCTGTTGTCATTGGGGTTGGCCAAGAACCTGCGGCGGGCCCCCGGCAACATCAGTGCGGAGAATTACTGGTAGGAAAAGCGAACAAGGGGCCATGGGCCCCTTGTTCATGCACGCCGGCAGTCAGATCAGTGCTTCTTGTTGCCGTGCCCCTTGTCCTTCTCTTTGAACTTGTCATGTCCCTGCCCCGGGTTGTTGCCGCTATGGATGCTGCGGTTGTAGTGATCCCGGTACTTGCCGTCGATCTTGTCGCAGTTGAGCTTGATGCGGCTGTCGCCGATGCCGAGATCCAGGCAGTTGTGCTGCCACCAGTCGTACTCCTTGTCATCCCAGTCGACGTTCAGCTTGATGTTGTCGGTGGAGAGCCGGATGCCATCGCCGTCCTTGGAGTGGGGCGGGGCGGCAAAGGCAACCCCGTTGGCCAACAGCAGGGAGAGCAGCAGGACGCCTTTGTTGAACATGGTTGAATGAGTCATGACGAAAGTTCTCCTTGGTTACTGGCCGGTGCCCTGGGTGGCGGGCATCTGGTTGCTGCCGGGGGGATCATTGCGGTGCTCTTCATCGTCGAAGCTGACCCTGCTTTCCCGGCATGGCGTCTGGGTGCCATCGTTCACTCCCGGCTCGAAGCAGTTGGTCGATGACCAGCCAAATTGCTTGTCATCCCAGTCCAGGTTGAAGGTTAGTGCATCGACGGAAAATGCCGTACCACCTTCCTCCTCATACTGCGGTGCTGCCAGCGCGGCGCCGGCAACCAGAAGCAGGGGCAGTAACAAGCTAGTCGTTCGATTCATTGTGGCCTCGGTGGTTGGTTGTTGCGGGTCAGTGTATGCCAGTCTTGCTGAATCCGGGCAGAATCAGGCTCAATCTCCCATGCTACGAGAGTCGGCAGTGAGTGTATCGACTTTTTGCTGCCGATTTGTCCGTTTTGGTCGCACTCTGGGCAGCTGACCAAGGATCTGGTGCAATTATGGTGATTGTCCTTCTCTCGAGGAGCCTGCTGACTATAATCGGCAGCCAACTTTTCCTGCATATCGCGCCCGCTTTCTCATGACCACACAGGCTTCTGCCGTGCTGCGCTACCCCAAGGGGTGGTTCGCACTGACCACGGTGTACAGTTTTACCGGCTTGGCCATTCTGGCCTCCATTGTCTTCTCCCTGCTGCTGTTTCTCTCCATCGACGAGAACCCCCTGATGAAGTGGCTGTTCGGTGGCCTTGCCATCATCTTCGAACTGGGCAAGTTCTACGTCTGGTATGAATACGGGGAGTGCAAGGCGCGTCGCGATCTGAGCGGGGCCTTCTGGTCGCTGCTGTTCTACAGCGTGCTGGCCGCCATCTCCATCGGCGGCAGCATAGGCGGCATCAACAGCGCCACCAACACCATCCTCAACCAGCAGGCGCGTCATGAGCGGGAGATCGCCCGCTTCGACGAGCAGATCGCCAGCATAGAGCGGCAGATCCAGCTCAACGAGGAGGCGGCCCGCAAGTACATCGAGATGGCGCGCATCTCCAGCGGCGTGAGCGGCCTGCAGCAGGCCAACACCAAGCTCAGGCTGCGCCAGGACGAGCTGCGCCAGGAGCGCGACGCCAAGCCCGTCAACGAGCAATCCTCCATGCTGGGGCTGATGAGCAGCCTGGCGGACGGGGTGGGCATGAGCATCAGCCAGGTGCAGTTTCTGCTGGTCTGCTTCCTCTCGGTGCTGCTCGATGTGTTCGGCGCCTTCTTCGTCAGTCTGATCGGCGAGGAGAACCGCTTTCGCCGCAGCTGGCTGTGGCAGCGGGACCGCGAGCGGGAACAGATCGTGCTGCAGCAGGCGGAGGCCGCTGCCATGGCACAGCAGCTGCCCGGCCGGCCGGAGCCTGAGCCAGAGGTGGTGGAACAGGTGCGCAGCGCGCTGGAGAGCGGCGAGCTCAAGTGCAGCAAGCGCAGTGTCGCCCAGGCGCTGTCGCTGTCGCTGGAGGAAGTGGACCGGGTGTTCCAGCATCTGCTGGCCCAGGGCGTGCTGGGGCAGGGCAGCAACCGCCACTACCATCTCAGCTCGCAGGGGAGTTGATCATCAGGCCACCGCAGGGTGGCCTTTTTATTGCCGCACGGGGGCTGTGCTAGTGGGTCAGTACCATCATCAGGCTGAGGAAGGCGGCCAGCCCGCCGCCGATGCCGATGATCCAGTAAAACCCCTTGGCCCCCTGCTTGAGCGGGATGCGGAAGTAGAGCAGAAACGCCCACCACCCCAGGGCCAGCAACAGAGGAATAAGAAACATTCGAGCCATGGTGTCCTCGCTGTTATTCTGTTGACCCTTGATCAATCAACAGGATGGATTGTGCAATGACGCAGCTACAGATTACCGCATTCGGCGCCCCCTCGGTACTCAGGCCCAACCCTTCCCAGGACAAGGTGCCTGCCGAGGGCGAAGTGCGGGTGCGCATCTGCTTTGCGGGGGTCAACCCCATCGATGCCAAGACCCGGGCCGGCCTCGGCTGGGCGGCGGCGCAAAACAAGGAGAAGCTGCCCTGGACGCCGGGCTATGACGTGGCCGGCGTGGTCGAGAAGGTCGGCCCTGGTGTCGACTCGCTGGCCGAGGGGGACAGGGTATGCGGCATGGTGGGCTTTCCCCTCACCGCCGGCGGCTACTGCGAGTCCGTGGTGGCCCGCGAGGAGGAGCTGGTCAAGCTGGAGGAGCTGGCTCTGAGGCAGGGGGCGGCGCTGCCGCTGGCCGGCCTCACCGCCTGGCAGGGGCTGTTCGAACACGGCGCCCTCAAGGCGGGGCAACGGGTGCTGATCCTGGCCGGGGCCGGCGGCGTCGGCCATCTGGCTGTGCAGTTTGCCAGCGCCTATGGCGCCGAGGTGGTGGCGACGGCGAGCGGTGACAACCACAGCTTCCTGCACGCGCTGGGGGCCAGCAAGATGGTGGATTACCACGATGCAGACTGGGCCGCCCAGGTGGTGGCCGACGGTCCGGTCGATCTGGTGCTGGATCTGGTGGGTGGCGAGAGCGGCAAGGCGGCGCTGGCCTGCGTCAAGCCGGGCGGCCGGCTGGTGACGGTACCCACCATCACCGCCCAGCAGATCAAGGATGCCGCGGCCGGCAGCGCCATCGAGGTGCTCGGCATGCTGGTGCATCCTGACCGTCAGCAGTTGAGCCAGATGCTGATCCTGCTGCGTCAGGGGGAGGTGCAGATCACCGTCTCCGGCGAATTCCCGCTGGCGGAAGGGGTCCTGGCCCATCAGGCCATCGAGCAGGGCCACGTGCGCGGCAAGCTGCTGCTGCGCATGCCCGCCGCGGATGAGCTGGCCGGATGAACGGCATCACCGAGCTGGGGCTCGGCTGGCTGTTTCTGAGCGCCTTCACCTCCGCCACCCTGCTGCCCGGCAGCTCGGAAGTGCTGCTGGGGGCCATGGCGACCAAGGGGGAGTGGAGCATGGCCAGCCTGCTGCTGTGGGCGACGCTGGGCAATACCCTCGGCTCCATGACCACCTGGTGGCTCGGCTGGCTCGCCACCTTCAAGAAAAAACCGGAAGATTTTCAAGGCCGTGGGGAACAAAAAGCCCTCGGTTGGCTCAAACAACATGGCCACTGGTGTCTGCTGCTGGCCTGGACGCCTGTGGTCGGCGATGGTCTCTGTCTGCTGGCCGGCTGGCTGCGCCTCTCCTTCTGGCGCTCTCTCATTCTCATCGGGCTCGGCAAATTGTTGCGTTATGCCCTGGTCTTTCTGCTGGCCAGGCAGATCTTCTAGCTTCACTCACGAGGTAACCGTGAACAAACTCATTCCATTAAGCATGCTTCTGGGCCTCTCTCTGCCCGTGCTGGCGGCACCCACCCTGGTGTCGGAACAGGTCAAGGAAGAGGGCAAACTCGGCATTCCCTATCAGATGTACAAGCTGGACAACGGCCTGACCGTCATTCTGGCGCCCGACCGATCCGATCCTCTGGTGCACCTGGACGTCACCTATCACGTGGGCTCGGCCCGCGAGCAGGTGGGCAAGTCCGGGTTCGCCCACTTCTTCGAGCACATGATGTTCCAGGGCTCCAAGCACGTGGGGGATCAGGAGCACATGCGGATCATCAACGAGGCCGGTGGCGACATGAACGGCACCACCAACAAGGACCGCACCAACTACTACGAGACCGTGCCGGCCAACCAGCTGGAGAAGGTGCTGTGGCTGGAGGCCGATCGCATGGGCTTCTTGCTCGATGCGGTGAGCCAGAAGAAGTTCGAAATCCAGCGCGCCACCGTCAAGAACGAGCGGGCCCAGCGCATCGACAACCAGCCTTACGGTCTGGTGAGCGAGAAGGTGGGCGAGGCGCTCTATCCGCGCACCCACCCTTACTCCTGGCAGCCCATCGGCTATGTGGAGGATCTCGACCGGGTCGACGTCAACGACCTCAAGCAGTTCTTCCTGCGCTGGTACGGCCCCAACAACGCCACCCTCACCTTGGGCGGCGACTTCGACACCAAGCAGGCGCTGGCCTGGATTGAGAAGTACTTCGGCCCGATCCCGCGTGGACCCGAGGTGGCCGAGCCGACCCCCGAGCCGGTGACTCTGCCCGAGACCCGCTACGTGACGCTCGAGGACAAGGTGCACCTGCCGCTGCTCTACATCAGCTACCCGACCGTGTCCCTTGGCGATCCGCAGGAGCCGGCCCTCGACATGTTCGCCGACGTGCTGGGCGGCTCCGCCAGCTCCATGCTCTACCAGTCGCTGGTCAAGAGCGGCAAGGCGATCGATGTGGGGGCCTCCCACTACTGCGAGGAGCTGGCCTGCACCCTGACCGTCTACGCCTATCCCAACCCGGCGGTGGATGGCAGCCTGAAGACCCTCAAGAGCGAGGTGGACAAGGTGATCGGCGAGTTCGCCGGTCGCGGCCTCAAGCCGGAGGATCTGGAGAAGGCGATCAACAGCTATCGTGCCTCGGCCATCTGGGGCCTGGACAGCGTCTCCGGCAAGGTGAGCCAGCTCGCCATGGGCCAGGTGTTCGCCCAGGATCCCAACTATGTGTTCAAGAGCCTGGACGCCATCGGCAAGGTGACGCCGGAGCAGGTCAAGGCTGCCTACGACAAGTTCATCCTGAACAAGCCGGCGGTGGTGCTGAGCGTGGTGCCCAAAGGCAAGAACGACTGGCAGGCCGCCAAGCCCAACTTCACCCCGGCCAAGCGCGAGCTGCCGGATTACGCCAAGCATGACAAGGTGCTGGCCGAACGGCCGGTGAAAGATGACTTCGATCGCAGCGTGCAGCCCAAGGCGGCCGATGCTGTGAGCGTCAAGGTGCCCGCCATCTGGCACGGCAAGCTCGACAAGGGGATCGAGATCATCGGCACCCAGAGCGACGAGATCCCCGCCGTCTCCATCATGGTGGCGCTGCCGGGTGGCATGCGGGCCGAAGGCAAGGGCGAGCTGGGGCTGGCCAGCCTCACCGCCAGCATGATGGGGCAGGGCTCGGTGCGTCTGACCGAGGCCCAGCTCAGCGACGAGCTGCAAAAGCTCGGCTCCAGCGTCAGCGTCTCCAGCGCCCAGTACAACAACCTGGTCACCATCAGCAGCCTGGCCGACAAGCTGCCGCAGACCCTGGCGCTGGTGCGCGAGGTGTATGAGCGGCCAGGCATGCGCGAGGCCGACTTCGAGCGGGTCAAGGCGCAGATGCTGCAAGGGATGAAGCAGAGCGAGCAGCAGCCCGAGTGGCTGGCCGGTCAGGCCTTCCGCGAGCTGATCTACGGCAAGCAGAACCGTCTCGGTCAGCCGGGTGACGGCGTGCTGGCCGACGTGGAGAAGCTGACCCTGGCGGACGTGAAGCGCTTCTACCAGAACTACTACAACCCGACCAACGCCAAGGTGGTAGTGGTGGGTGACGTGACCCAGTCCCAGGTGGAGGATCAACTCGGCTTCCTGACCCAGTGGAAGGGGGCTGCGCCCTCCCTTGGCAGCCTCAAGCCCGAAGGCGAGCAGGCCAAGCCGGGTATCTATCTGGTGGACAAGCCGGGGGCACCCCAGTCGGTGATCCGTATCGGCCGCCGCGCCATGCCGTTCGATACCACGGGTGACTACTTCACCGCCGGGCTGATGAACTTCAACCTGGGCGGCAACTTCAACAGCCGTATCAACCTCAACCTGCGGGAAGACAAGGGCTATACCTATGGGGCCAGCTCGGGCTTCTCCGCCAACCGGGAGGTGGGTACCTTCGCCACCGGCGCCAACGTGCGGGCCGATGCGACCGTGGATGCCATCCGCCAGTTCCTCAAGGAGATGGACAACTACCGCAAGAGCGGCCCGACCCCGGTCGAGCTCGCCTACATGCGCAGCGCCGTCTCCCAGCAGGATGCGCTCTCTTACGAGACGCTTGGTCAGAAGGCGGGCTTCC
The DNA here is from genome assembly GCF_027707805.1 of Aeromonas sp. QDB20. Taxonomy (NCBI): domain Bacteria; kingdom Pseudomonadati; phylum Pseudomonadota; class Gammaproteobacteria; order Aeromonadales; family Aeromonadaceae; genus Aeromonas; species Aeromonas sp. QDB20. The sequence goes on from NZ_JAPCJC010000029.1 coordinate 20,821, forward strand.
TGCTGCAGATGATCATGTATGACCTGAAGCCGGACTATGTGCAGGCCCAGAACAACCTGATCAAGACGGTGTCGGCCGAGACGCTCAAGGCCAGTGCGGCACGCTGGCTTGACCCGGCCGAGATGGTGATTGTGGTGGTGGGGGACAAGCAAAAGCTTGAAAAACCCCTGCAGGAGCTTCATCTTCCCATCTATCCGCTACAGCTGCCCTGAGGGCGCTACATAAAAATAGTGCCGCCCCCCTGTGGGGCGGCCACACATGAGCCGTGAATATGACTACGACAAGCTTGTCACTCACCGAGTTGTTGACCGCCCTGGGTTCGCCGGAACGGCTGACCGCCCTCAAGGGGATCCGGCGCGGGATCGAACGTGAATGTCTGCGCATCACCCCACAGGGGACCCTGGCCCAGACCGATCACCCCAGAAGTCTGGGCTCGGCGCTGACCCATGCCAACATCACCACCGACTACTCGGAGAGCCTGCTGGAGTTCATCACGCCGGCCACCGACTCCATCGACAGCCTGCTGGAACAGCTTGGCGACATCCACCGTCACACCATTCATCACCTGGGGGATGAGCGGATCTGGCCGCTCTCCATGCCCTGCTTCGTCGGCGACGAGGAGAACATCCGGCTGGCCCAGTACGGCAGCTCCAACATCGGCCGGATGAAGACCCTCTACCGGCAGGGGCTGAAGAACCGCTACGGCAGCCTGATGCAGGTGATCGCCGGGGTGCACTTCAACTTCTCCATGCCGGACAGCTTCTGGTGCGAGTGGCAGGAGCTGGTGTGCGAGGGGTGCTGCAGCCAGCGCTTCATCTCCGACAAGTACATGGGGCTTATCCGCAACGTCTACCGCTTCGGCTGGCTGGTGCCCTACCTGTTCGGTGCCTCGCCAGCCATCTGCGAATCCTTCCTCAAGGGGCGCAAGAGCAACCTGCCGTTCCAGAAGACCGGCAAGGGGACCCTCTACCTGCCTTATGCCACCGCCCTGCGGCTGTCGGATCTGGGTTACACCAACAGCGCCCAGGCGGGGCTCAAGATCAGCCACGACAACCTGCCGGCCTATGTGAGCAGCCTGCGCCGCGCCATCAACACCCATGATCCCGACTTCGCCAGGATCGGCGTCAAGGTGAACGGTGAGTACCGCCAGCTCAACGACAACGTGCTGCAGCTGGAGAACGAGCTGTACGCGCCGATCCGGCCCAAGCGCACCCCGCGCAGCGGCGAGAAGCCGTCCGACGCGCTGGAGCAGCGTGGCATCGAATACATCGAGCTGCGCACCGTGGACGTGAACCCCTTCACCCCGTACGGCATCGAGGTGGATCAGATCCGCTTCTTCGACCTGTTCCTGGTGTGGTGCCTGCTGCGCCCGTCCCCTGTGCTGGGTGACGAGGAGATCGCCCGCAATCGCCGCAACCAGACCAAGGTGGTGCTGGAGGGGCGCCGTCCCGGCCTCGAGCTGGAGGACGAGCAGGGCAACCTCATCGGCCTCAAGGAGTTCGGCCTCAAGCTGTTCGACGAGCTGGCCGAGGTTGCCGCGCTGCTGGATCGCTGCTGCGGCCGCAACCGCTACCGCGAGACGTTGGCGATGCATCGCGAGAAGCTGCTCAATCCCGAGCTCACCTACTCCGCCCGCCTGCTCAAGCAGCTGCTGGAGAGCGGCAAGGACAACGGCGCCTTCGCCGACGAGCTGGCGAGCCGCTACCGGGAAGAGATGCTGGCTGGCGAGCTGCAGTACTGGGACGAAGCCTATTTTGCCGGCGAGGCACGGGAGTCCCTGGCCAAGCAGCGGGAGCGGGAGCGCAGCGACAGCCTGTCGTTCGACGACTTCCTGGCCGACTACTTCGGAACCAGCAAGACCCCGGCCTGATGGCAGGCAATAAAAAGCCGCTCTTGAAGCGGCTTTTTTATTTCCGAAAATCCGGGCGGTAATCAGACGTGGTTGTACTCAGACATGGTTATACATGGCCTCGATCTCGCTCTGGTACTTGGATTCGATGATCTTGCGGCGCAGTTTCATGGTGGGGGTCAGCTCACCCAGCTCCATGGAGAAGGCGCTCGGCAGCAGGGTGAACTTCTTCACCTGCTCGAACTTGGCCAGCTCTTTTTGCAGATCCTGGATGCGCGTCTCGAAGAACTCCACCACCTTGGAGTGGCGCAGCAGTTCGGTCTTGCACTGGTACTGCAGGTTGATGGAGCGGGCGTACTCCTCCAGCGACTCGAAGCAGGGCACGATCAGCGCCGAGACGAAGTGGCGGGCATCGGCGACGATGGCGATCTGTTCGATGAAGCGATCCTTACCGAGGGTCCCCTCCACCAGTTGCGGTGCCACGTACTTGCCGTTGGAGGTCTTCATCAGCTCCTTGAGGCGTTCGGTGAAGTAGATGTTGCCTTCGCCGTCGAGCTCGCCGGCATCGCCGGTGCGCAGGAAGCCATCCTCGGTCATCACCTCGGCGGTGGCCTCGGGCTTGTTGTAGTAGCCGCGCATCACGGTGGGGGAGCGCACCAGCAGCTCGTTGTTCTCACCCAGCTTCACCTCGATGCCGCTGAGCGCCGTGCCGATGGAGCCCAGCTTGAACTGGCTGTCTTCGTAGCAGCAGACGGTGGCGGTGGTCTCGGTCATGCCGTAACCGTACTTGAGGTTGAGCCCCATGGCCTGGAAGAAGAAGTTCACCTCGTCGGCGAGGCGGGCGCCGGCCACCGGCAGGAAGCGGGTGCGGCCGCCGAAACGGGCGCGCAGCTTGCGAAACACCAGCCGCTCGGCGAGCCAGAGCTGGCCGTAGAGCAGGGGGGAGGCGGCTTTGCCCGCCTGGCGGGTGGCGACCATCTGCTTGCCGACCCGGGTGGCCCAGCCGAACAGGGCCTGGCGCAGGCGCGGGGCCTGGGCGACGCGAGCCTGGATCATGGCGTAGGCCTTCTCGTAGAGGCGCGGTACGGCGCACATCACGGTCGGCTGCACCTCGCCGATGACATCCATCACCTTCTGCGGATCGCGGATGTAGACGTTCTCGGCGCCGCAATAGAGCACGTAGTAGGTCCAGGCGCGCTCGAACACGTGGCTGAGCGGCAGCATGCAGAGCGACACGTCCTGCTCGTTCAGATCGAGGCGGCTGTTGTGCATCTCGAAGCAGGCGGCGATGTTGGCGAAATCGAGCATCACCCCCTTGGGCTCGCCGGTGGTGCCCGAGGTGTAGATCAGGGTCAGCAGATCGTCCATCCGGTACTGGCCCTCGCGCTCGCGCAGTGCCTGTTCGCTGGGCTGGTGGTTGCCGGAGACCAGAAACGTCTGGAAGTGGCTCGCCTGCGGGCAACCGCGCAGGTTGACACTGCCGTCGAGGGCGATGAGCTGCTGGATCTCGCCGCTTTCAATGAGCTGCAGCGCCTGGTCGAACTGGGGCTGTTCACCGACGAACAGCACCTTGATGCCGGCATCTTTGACGATGTAGCGCAGCTGATCGAGCGTGCTGGTGGGGTAGATGGGGACGCTGACGCCGCGAGCGGCCAGGATGCCGAGATCGGCCTGGGTCCACTCCGGCATGTTGCGGGCATAGATGCCGACCATCTCGGTAGGCTGGTGGCCGGCGCGGATCAGCGCCTGGGCGCAGTAGTCCATGGCCTGCCCCAGGGTACGCCAGCCGATGGCACGCCACTGGCCATCCTGTTGTACGCGCAGGGCGGCCTTGTTGCCAAGCCGGGCGATACGTTCCCGCATCAGTCGAACCAGGTGGTGTTTCGGCATCAGTCAGACATCCTCAAGTAACAGTTGTACGCCCTAAGGGGCACTGAAAAATCGCGCTGGAGTTTAAACTCTAAGATTACAGCTTACAAGTGTTCGCCATTTGTCTTGGATCACAAAGTCGTCAATTAGGGGCGCTTGAGGCATGATGGTGGCTGACGTGTGGAGCCATTCAGGGAGGGAGCATAATGAGTGTCGGTATCAAGGGGGTGGTGACCGGGGTATTGCTGTTGCTGGCGGGGGCCGGCGGGCTCTGGTTTACGCTGGGAGGCACGGGTAGCGAGGAGGACAACCCCTGGCTGAGCGGCGCCGAAGGCTACGCCCAGGCGCAGCAGCTGGCCCTGCAGAAGGGCTATCCGCTGCTCTACGTGATCGAGCGCGCCAAATGCCGGCGTTGCAAGCTGCTGGATACCACCCTGTGGCAGACAGAGGAGATGGCGCCTGTGCTGGCCCGGCTGGTCAAGGTGCGCCTCAACCCGAATGCCGGGGATGGCAGCGAGCAGATACTGCGCCGCTTCCCGCAGGTGGCGACCCCGCCCGGCATCTATGTGCAGCAGCCGGGCGAGCCGCTCAAGCCCATCAAGATAGTGGTGGATATCCAGCAGATCTGGATGCCCGGGGTGACCTGGCAGCGCGGCTTCTTCATGCCGCTCTCCGCCGCAGGCTTCGAGGCGGTGCTGCACACCACCCAAAGCCTGCAGGATCCGGCCCTCGACAACGCGCCGCTGCTCTAGTGCTGCAGATGTAGCGTGGCGGCTTAGCCGAAGTCGAACAGGCGGGACATCAGCACGGCATCTTCCCGATCCTGACCGGTGCCGTAGTAGTCGGCGCGCCGGCAGTACTCGGCAAACCCCTCGCTCTCGTAGAGGCTGATGGCGGTGCTGTTGCCGGCCCGCACCTCGAGGAACCAGGCCTCGGCCTGGTTGGCCTTGCTGCGGGTGAGGTACTCCCTGAGCAGCGCCCGCCCCAGCCCCTTGCCCTGAAAGTCGGGGTGCACGCAGATGTTCATCAGCGAGCTGTCGCCTGCCACCAGATCCGAGATGTAGAAGCCGGCCGGCTGGCCGTCGACCAGCAGCAGGCCGTTGAGATAGCGTGGCCCGAAGCAGGAGAGCAGATTGGCCTGGCTCCAGGGCTCCTTGTGGGCAGCCTGTTCTATGGGGTAGACGAGCTCGAAGTCGGTCTCGAGCAGGGGACGAAATTGCACCATGGTGGCTCCGGGTCGGGGCGGCTGAACGAAGAGAGAGGCAGGGCGCCCGGCTGGTCAGCCGAGGCGCCCCTTGAGCTGCTGCCACAGGGCCCGTTTCTGGGCCGGGCTGGGGGTGAGCGGGCAGATCAGAGCCTCTGGCCAGGCGGGATCGGCCGCCTCCAGCCAGAGCAGGGGAGGGGTGTGGCCGGCGGGCAGGCTGCTCAGCAGGCTGACCTCGTCGCTGCCGATGCCGAGCAGCTGGCAGAGATCCGCCAGCAGACCGGGGGCCGGCAGCCGGCTCGCCAGGATCCAGAGCTTGCCGCTCGGCGGCTCGCTCGGCACGGCCGGGGCGGGGGCCGCCTCCTGCAGATTTGCCTGGGGCTCATTGGCCGGTGCGGGCGCAGCCTGATGGCCCGCCAGCAGGGCCGGCCGGCGCAGTTGCCAGCTAGGGATGCCCATCCGGGCCAGTAGGTGTTGCCGCAGGCGACCGGATGCCTGGTCTGGTTGCGCGGGGACGGGTTCCCGCGCTGTGGTCAGCTGCACTGGATCTTGCATGGGCGATGACTCAGTCTTGATCTGCATTGATGAAAAAAGCTCTGCGCAGGGTACACTCGAACGCGTTTTGCTGCATCTTTTGCGGTATGTTTTAGCCAGGAGAGGCGCTCCGGCGCCCGGCAACCGACCGGTGCGAGCCAGAGGCGACCTCCCGACAATACAACAAGCAGGACAGGGAACCTTCGATCGCGTCGCGGGTGTGCCGGTTCCAGACAACCCCAGTATCGGAAGTGCGCCTATGCCACCTTTAGCATCACAGAATCTTCGTCTCGCCCCCATTCACGAACGGCTGCCACGCCTGCTGTCGGCCCTCGGCGAGGGGCTTTACGAGCGCCAGGATGCCCTGCGGCTTGGTCTGCTGGCTGCCCTGTCCGGTGAGAGCGTGTTTCTGCTGGGCCCGCCCGGCATCGCCAAGAGCCTGATTGCGCGGCGCCTCAAGCTGGCCTTTCATGAGGCGCGTCACTTCGAGTACCTGATGACCCGTTTCAGCACGCCGGAGGAGGTGTTCGGCCCCCTCTCCATCCAGGCGCTGAAGGAGGACGGCAAGTACCTGCGGCTCACCGCCGGCTACCTGCCGGAGGCCGAGGTGGTGTTTCTCGACGAGATCTGGAAGGCGGGCCCCGCCATCCTCAACACGTTGCTCACCGCCATCAACGAGCGGCAGTTTCGCAACGGCGACAGCCAGCACCCCATCCCAATGCGGCTGCTGGTGACCGCCTCCAACGAGCTGCCGGCCCCCGACAGCGGGCTGGAGGCGCTTTACGACCGCATGCTGGTGCGGATCTGGATGGACCGGGTGCAGGAGAAGGCCAACTTCCAGGCCATGCTGGCCAGCGATGGTCAGTCCCATCAGAATCTGCCGCCCTCGGTGCAGATCCACGGCGACGAGTATCTGGAGTGGCAGGAGCAGATCGACCGGGTCCGGCTGCCGGACGACTGCTTCGAGCTCATCTATCAGTTGCGCCAGCAGCTCGACAGCCAGCTGGCCCACAGCTGTTACGTGTCGGATCGGCGCTGGAAGAAGGCCGTGCGGCTGATCAAGGCGAGCGCGTTTTTCAACGGCCGCGACGAGGTGGCCCCGCTCGATCTGCTGCTGTTCAAGGATTGCCTCTGGCATGACGAGGCCTCGCGCACCGCCCTGCTGGAGATGATGACCGAATTCTCCCGCCTCTACGGCTATCAGCAGCTGACCATGACCCGTCAGCTGATGGGGCTGCGGGACAAGTTCAAGCAGCTCAAACAGAGCGTGGCCCAGCGCCTGTGTTGCAAGGCCAGAAAGCGCCAGCAGTGGTTCGGGCGCCGCGCCCGCGGCATCCAGATCCCGCTGGCCAATGCCCGCCCGTTTGGCAAGCTGGTGCACTTCCATCTGCTCACCCCGGCGGCGCTGGATGGCGACGATCCGGAGCGGCTGGTGGAGACGCTGGTGTTCGACCGCACCCTGCTCTCCCACTGGCACCCCACCGGCGAGTCGCTGGTGGGCTGGCCGCTCGGCAACCCCAAGGAGGGCCACTACGAGCTGGTGCTGGACGACGAGCTGCGCCTGCACGTGCTGGATCTGCAACGCCAGCAGATCCCGCTGGTACTGGTGGAGCGTACCCCCATTCCCGAGGTGGTGATCACCCCCTGGCAGGCGGCCCTGACCGAGCTGCTGGCAGAAGCCGGCGTGCTGGCGCAGGAGCTCAAGCGCCAGCGCAACCTGTTCGAGCGCCATCAGCAGCACCTCTTCATCGGTCGTCACTGGTTGCAGCAGGTGGAGGACAGCTTCTTCGTGCTGAACCGGGATCTGGATCAGCTGCGCACCGACATCAGCCAGTGGCACGACCGGCTGCCGCAGCTGGACGCCTGAGTCATGGCGAGCGCGAAGGGGGCGGTCGTGAGCCAGGCCAGCGGAGGTCGCCATGCTTGAGATCGGCATGATGGATCTGGGGCTGCTTATGGGCGAGGGGGAGCTGGCGGGCGAGATGGCGCTCTTGCTGGCCTCCACCCCCAAGATCTCCGAGTTCATCAAACGCTCCCCGCTGCAGGGCAAATTGCTGCAAAAGCGCATCCGCCGCTGGAGCGATCAGCTGGGGGAGGAGATGCGCCACAAGCCGGTGCCGGTGGCGCTGGAGCAGGAGTATCGCCTCTATCAGGCCCACAAGGGGTTGCCGCTGGCCGAGCTGATGGGGCGCCTGCCGGCCCTGCTGGACGGGCTTGAGCAGTACAGCCCCTTCGCCGGCGAGGCGCGCAGCCTGGTGCGCCAGCTGATGGCTCACCCCACCGACAGCCAGCGCCAGCTGCTGATCGAGAAGTGGCGCACCAGCCTGGTGGGCAGCCTGCTGCAGCTGCAGCAGCAGATCGCCGAGGCGGAGCGGGAGAAGCAGCGCCAGGAGATCGAAGATCAGCTGCTGGCGAGCCGTACCCTGGCTGATGCGCTGGACCCCAACCAGATCTCCGCCGGCGGGCTCTGGGATCTGGCGCAGGGCAGCTGGCACAAGCGCAGCCTGGTGCTGGTCAAGCAGTACGCCCGCATGTTGCAGCGCGAGCCGCTGCTGGCTGAGATCGCCAACCTGCTGGGGCGCAGCGAGCAGGACAACCGGGCCAACGACTCGCCGGTACCGCCGGTGCAGGTGCACGAGCTGGAAGAGGTGCAGACCGACGACGTGCCGGACGATCTGGTGGGCATCCACCCGGCCAGCGACCTGATGCGGCTCTTGCCGAGCGAGGCGGTGATGCTGGCGCTGCCGGAGCTGGAGCTAGAGTTCTACCGCCGCTATCTGGAGCGGCGCCTGCTCAGCTACCAGTCGCGCGGCACCCTGCCACGCCAGCGCATCATGCTGCGCACCCCTGAGCTTGGCGGGCGGCAGCTGCAGCAGCGGGGGCCCTTCATCGTCTGCATCGACACCTCGGGCTCCATGGGGGGCTACCCGGAGGAGTGCGCCAAGGCGCTGTTTCTGGCGCTGCTCAAGGTGGCGATGGACGAGAAGCGGGGCTGCTACCTGATGCTCTTCTCCACCGAGGTGGCGACCCTGGAGATCACCGCCGACACAGGGCTCGACAAGGCGGAGCGCTTCCTCTCCATGAGTTTTCACGGCGGCACCGATCTGGTGCCCTGCCTCGAGAAGGCCCTGATCAAGCTGGATGACCCCACCTTTGCCAGAGCGGACGTACTGGTGGTCTCCGACTTTATCGCCCAGAGCCTGCCTCACAGCCTACTGGATCGGATGAACCGCCAGCGCAAGCAGCAGACCCGCTTCCACGCGGTGGCCATGTCCCGCCACGCCAAACCGGCGCTGCTGCGGGTGTTCGACAACAGCTGGCTACTCGACTGCGGCCTGCGCGGTCGCCTGTTGCGCCGCTGGCAGCGCAGCTGAAACCCGCCGTGCCGGCAGACTGGCCAGCACCACCCCGACACACAAGAGGCCAAGCGCCAGCCACACCGGCGGCGTGACGCTCTCCCCCAGCAGCCACCAGGCCAGCATGGCCGCCATCACGGGCGTGAGCGAGCCCAGCGCCGAGCTGACCTCAGCGCCCAGGGTGCGGATGGCGTGGGCGTAACAGAGTGCCGCCAGCAAGCCGGCGCCTATCCCTTGCAGCAGACCCTGCCAGAGCCAGACGCTGGCATGGCTCACGGTGGGCAAGGGGCTCCACAGGAGCGTCGGCAGCAGCAACAGGGCCGACGGCACCGCCACCAGCGCGGCCGCATCCAGAGCCGCCAGTCCGCTGCGTCTGACCGCCAGGGTAAACAGGGCCCACAGCAGGGCCGCCCCCAGAAAGCAGAGCTGTCCCTGCCATAATCCCGGTTCTCCGCCCAGCAATAGGATGGCGGTGGCCAGGGCGATGAGGGCGAGCCCCCAGCACCGCTGCAGGGGGCAGGGGGCGCGCCACAACAGCAGGCCCAGCAGGCTGACCATGAGGGGCACAGTGCCCGGGATCAGGGCGCTGCCCTGGGCCACCGGGGCCAGCTGCATGCCGGTGGCGCCGAGCCAGAAGAAGGGCAGGCCGGCTCCCGCCAGCATGGCCAGCTGCCAGCGCAGGGGCGTGCGGCGCAGACGGATGCGGTGACGCCAGTAATAGGGGAGCAGCAGCAGGGCCGGGATACCGAAGCGCAGCAGCGCCAGCGCCTGTGGCGGCAGTTTCTCCTCGGCGCCCAGGCGCAGGGAGAGAAAGAAACCGGACCAGAGCAGCACGGTGGCGAGGGCGGCGGCCCAGCCGCTGCAACGGGGTAATTGTGCGAATGACATCGGGCTCCCTCCATGGCGTGTCCCGGCTCATTATCACGCCAGGGGGGAGGGTGTTGCAGGGCAAATTGTTTGAGATATTCGGGGGTAATTGCTAGTTTCAGCCAATCCAAAAGGGATTTTTACCGGATATCACCAAGATGCTCGACAGGATTGATTTACATCTGCTGCGCTTGCTGCAACAGGATGGGCGCCTCACGACCGTGGAGCTGGCGGAGCAGGTAGGCTTGTCCGCCTCCCCCTGTGCCCGGCGCCTGAAGCGGCTGGAGGGGGAGGGCCATATACGGGGGTATCGCGCCGTGCTGGCGCGGGAGAAGCTCGGGCTTGGCATCACCATCTTCGTCAACGTGCGGCTCAGTCAGCACAGGGAGCCGCTGGTGGAGGCCTTCGAGCAGGCGGTGGCGGCCATGGCGGAGGTGATCAGCTGTCACACCGTCTCCGGCAACTACGACTACCTGCTGGAGGTGGTGGTGCCCGACCTGCCCGCCTATGAGCAATGGATCCGGCGGTTGCAGTCCCAGGACATGGTCAACGACATCAGCAGCCACTTCGCCATTCGGGCGGTCAAGGTGATGGGGCCGCTGCCCATCTGACCCTGTTCAGGGGCAGGGCTGGTGACCGAGCCCGCGCTCGTTGACCTGCTCCTGATCCAGCAGCGGCTGGCCGCTCGGCCGGGCGACATGAAAGCCCCGCTTGCCGCCGCGCTTGACCCGATACATGGCCTGATCGGCCCGGGCCAGCGCCGTGCTGAAATCATCCTGCGGCCGGATTGCCGCAATTCCCATGCTCAAGCCCACCGAGGCGTCGCCGTTGGGCAGCTCGAACGGGGTGGCGATGGCGTCGATGCACTGGCTGGCCAGCTGGCTGGTGCGGGGATCGTCGCTGGCCCAGGGCAGCAGCAGTACGAATTCGTCGCCGCCGAGCCGGCCTATCTTCACCCCCTCCTCGCAACAGGCGCGCAGCCGACGGGTGAGGGCGATCAGCAGCTCGTCGCCGGCGCGGTGGCCCAGGTTGTCGTTGACCTGCTTGAAGTCGTCCAGATCGATGAAGCAGATGGCTTTGAAACCCTGGTTGAACTTGCGTTGCAGGGCGGTGCGGTTGGCAAGGCCGGTGAGGGGATCCCGGTGGGCTAGCCGGGCAAGCTGCTGCTCGTACTCCTTCTCGTGGGTGATGTCGATGTGGGTGCCCATCACCCGAACGGGGTTGCCCTGTGCGTCCCGCTCTACCACCCGGCCCCGGTCCAGCACCCAGGTGGTCTTGCCGTCCTTGGCGATCATCCGGTGCATCACCTGATAAAACGGGCTCTTGCCGCTCAGGTGATCGAAGAAGGCCTGCAGCACCCGCTCCCTGTCTTCCGGATGCAGATGCTCGCGCCAGACGTCGAAGTGGGCCGACAGCTCCTTGGGCTGGTAGCCGAGCATGGAACCCCAGCGCCGGTTGAAGATGATGAGCTTACCGGTGGGGACGTGATTCTGCCAGATGCACAGGCCGGTGCCGTCCATGGCGGCTTCCAGCTTCTCCCGTGCATCGTCGGCGACCCGCCTGAGCCGTTCGTTCTCCTGCAGCAGCTTGTCGTAGGCCGCCTGCAGCTCCTGATGTGTCATCAACCTGCGCTTCCCTGTGTTGGATGGCGCCTATAGTCGATGCTGATTTTCCATCTGTAAAGGGGCGCGTTCGGTCAGCGTGAGAGCCTGCCGGAACTGGCCTATCTCCTCTCTTTTTCCATGGTTGCTGTGTGTTGCTGCAAGGCGAGATATGATGGGGGGAGTGAGCATATTCGTGTACTAGCACCACCTGAGGGGAAACCGAACCGGCATGAAACGCATCATGACCCTGATCCTGCTGACGGGATTGTGTACGCCCCTCGCCTGGGCGGCCCGGGCGCCGCTGACCGAGCCCCAGCTCTCCCGCGAGTTGCAGCTGCTGGAGGAGGGGTTCCAGCCCGATCGCATGTTCCGGCTGCGCATCGCCGCCCTGGTGGCGAGCAAGGAAGCCTATCCCCCCGACGTGCAGGGGCGCATCGTGCGGCTGCAGTGCTGGGCCATGCCTTCCGAGTGGGACGACGAGTACCGTGCCGTGGTGGACTTTGCCGACAGTGAGCTGGCCGGTGCCCGGGCCCGCAAGGACAGGATCACCGAGACAGGTCTGCTGGCCTGCCGCGCCTTTCATCAGCAGATGCTCGGCAATATGGAGCAGGCCAAGGAGGACTACCAGCAGGCGCTGGTGCTGGCCCGCCGGCTCGGCGATCGGGTGCAGGAGGCGGACATCCTCAGCTTGCGCGGCGACATGTACGCCTATCAGGGGGAGCTGGCGGAGGGGCTGATGGAGCTTATCGAGGCGCACAAGCGCTTCGAGTCGCTGGGGCTGGATGGCAAGGCGCGGGAGGTGCTGGCCCAGATCGCCAACGCCTATCGGCGGATGGGGCTCTATGAGCGGGCCGAGGGGTATTTCGAAGAGCTGGCTCATGACTACAGCGCCCTGCGTGCCCAGGAGCCGCTGGTGAGGATCCGCTCCCAGCAGGGGCTGCTCTACTCCGAGATGGGGGAGTATGACCGGGCGCTACCGCTGATGAAGATGGCCGAGCAGTTCTATCGTTCTCAGCAGAAAGAGGGGCTGCTGGCCTGGGTCCGGATCGAGATCGCCACCATACTGCTCAATCAGGGCAAGGTGACCGAGGCGGTGAGCAAGTTGCGCCAGGCGGATGCCATTTTGCAGGGGCGCGAGAGCTCCGACAGCGTGACCCTGGGTCACTGGCAACTGGTGATGGGGATGGCGGAGGCGGCGCAGGGCAACCCGACCAAGGCGCTCTACTATCTGGCCCACGCCGAACCCATCTTCGTCAAGGAGAAGAACCAGCGCTTCCTGGCGCGGGTTTACGAGGTGCGGGCGCGGATCCTGGAGCAGCAGGGGCAGATCAGCGCCGCCCTCAGCAACCTCAAGCTGTTTGTCGAGACCAAGCACTCGCTGGAACGGGTGCTCAGGGAGCAGCGCTCGTTGCAGATGCGCTTCGAGTTCGACCTGGCCCGCAAGGAGCTGGAGAACCAGGCCCTCAAGACCAAGCAGCTGCTGCAGGAGGCCAAGCTCAAGCAGCTGCAGGAGCGGCGCCACTGGCAGTACGTGGTGGTGGCCCTGCTGTTGCTGGTGATGGGCATGCTGGCGCTGCACCAGTTCAATCGCTCCCGCCAGATGCGCCGGCTCGCCATGACCGACGATCTGACCGGGCTGCACAACCGCCGCCAGATCCAGAACAAGGGCCAGAACTGGTTCAGACAGGCGCGGGAGCAGGGCAAGCCCTTCTCGGTGCTGCTGCTGGACATCGATCACTTCAAGCTGGTCAATGACCAGCTGGGCCACCACGTGGGGGATCTGGTGCTGGCCGCCGTGGCCAAGTGCATCGCCGCCCAGCTGCGTTCGCTGGACAGAGTGGGGCGCAACGGCGGCGAAGAGTTTCTGGTGCTGCTGCCCGATACCTGTCTGGACGAGGCGATGGAAGTGGCGGAGCGGATCCGTCATCGCGTCTCCCAGCTGCGTATCGAGGGGATGCCGGAGGGGCGTTTTGTCAACGTCAGCATCGGTTGTGCCCAGCAAGGCCCTCTCGACGAGAGCCTGGGGGGGCTGGTGCAGCGGGCCGACGAGGCCATGTACCGGGCCAAGCAGGCGGGCCGTAACCAGGTGATGCGGGCCGAATAGGGTGCACCACCCTGCAAAGCCGGGCTGGGTATTTTTCACTCGCGCGGGTATAATGTCGCGCAATTTTGCTTTGGCTCAGGTGAGAAGACCCATGTAACGCAACCCTCTTCCTCTCTCCACCGGCGGATCTGATGCCCGCTCGAGTGGCCCGTTGCGTATCCATGCCGGACCGTGAGTCAATGCGGCATCCCGGAATTATTCCCACGGTGGCCAAGGCCGCCGCCCAATAGAAGAACGTTGAATTATGTCAGCTGAATTTCTGAGTGAAGTCTCCAAGAGACGCACTTTTGCGATCATCTCGCACCCGGATGCGGGTAAAACCACCATCACCGAAAAGGTCCTGCTGTTCGGACAGGCCATTCAGCGCGCCGGTACCGTCAAGGGCCGTGGCTCGGGTCAGCACGCCAAATCCGACTGGATGGAGATGGAGAAGCAGCGTGGTATCTCCATCACCACCTCGGTGATGCAGTTCCCCTATGCCGACTGCCTGGTCAACCTGCTCGATACCCCGGGTCACGAGGACTTCTCCGAAGATACCTACCGTACCCTGACGGCGGTCGACTGCTGCCTGATGGTCATCGACGCCGCCAAGGGTGTTGAAGACCGGACCCGCAAGCTGATGGAAGTGACCCGGCTGCGGGACACCCCCATCCTCACCTTCATGAACAAGCTGGACCGCGAAGTGCGCGATCCCATGGAGGTCATGGACGAGGTGGAGCGTGAGCTCAACATCATGTGCGCCCCCATCACCTGGCCCATCGGTTGCGGCAAATCCTTCAAGGGTGTCTATCACCTCTACAAGGACGAGACCTATCTCTATCAGAGCGGTCAGGGCCACACCATCCAGGAGAAGCGGGTGGTCAAGGGGCTGAACAACCCCGAGCTGGACGCGGCTATCGGCGACGATCTGGCAGCCCAGCTGCGCGGTGAACTGGAGCTGGTGCAGGGCGCCTCCCCCGAGTTCGATCACGACGCCTTCATCGCCGGCGAGATGACCCCGGTCTTCTTCGGTACCGCACTCGGCAACTTCGGTGTCGACCACATGCTGGACGGCCTGACCGACTGGGCGCCGGCCCCCATGCCGCGCAAGGCCGAGAGCCGCGAAGTGGTGGCGACCGAGGAGAAGTTCTCCGGTTTCGTGTTCAAGATTCAGGCAAACATGGATCCGAAACACCGCGACCGTATCGCTTTTATGCGCATCGTCTCCGGCACCTACTCCAAGGGCATGAAGATGCGCCACGTGCGCATCGGCAAGGACGTGAACATCTCCGATGCCGTGACCTTCATGGCCGGTGACCGGGAGCAGGCGGAAGACGCCTTCGCCGGCGACATCATCGGTCTGCACAACCACGGCACCATCCAGATCGGCGACACCTTCACCCAGGGTGAGGATCTGAAGTTCACCGGCATCCCGAACTTCGCGCCGGAACTGTTCCGCCGCATCCGCCTGCGCGATCCGCTCAAGCAGAAGCAGCTGCTCAAGGGGCTGGTGCAGCTCTCCGAAGAGGGGGCGGTGCAGGTGTTCCGTCCGCTCATCAGTAACGATCTCATCGTTGGTGCGGTCGGTGTGCTGCAGTTCGACGTGGTAGTGTCGCGCCTCAAGAGCGAGTACAACGTCGAGGCCATCTACGAGGCGGTCAACGTCGCCACCGCCCGCTGGGTGGAAGGGACCGACGTCAAGAAGTTCGAGGAGTTCAAGCGCAAGAACGAGGTCAACCTGGCGCTGGATGGCGGTGACAACCTCACCTACATCGCGCCGACCATGGTCAACCTGCGCCTGGCCCAGGAGCGTCACGCCGACGTCCAGTTCCGCCAGACCCGCGAGCACTGACAAGGGCTTGCCGACAGGCAGACAAGATAAATCGAGACCCCGCTTCGGCGGGGTCTCTTTTTGGATGGCGAACAGGACTCGGAGGTGGGGAGCGCCGCCGTCACCCGTCGACAAGGGGAGCAATGCCACCTATAAAGGAGGCTCACACATGATTCAGGGAGGGATACATGTCGGTCGAACTGCCCGTCGAGGCACAATTTAACGCTTACAACGCCCACGATCTCGAGGCCTTCCTGGCCTGCTTCTCCGATGCGTTCAAGGGGTACCGGATGCCGACGGAGAGCCCGAGCACTGTGGGCAAGGAGGCGCTCAGCGCCTTCTATGCCGAACATCGCTTCAACAACCCGGCCCTGCGGGCCGAGCTGCTGGCGCGCACCGTCATCGGCAACAAGGTGTTTGATCACGAGTTGATTTATGGACTCTCCCCCGAGCCCATCGAAAGCATGGCGGTGTTCGAGGTGGAGGCCGGCCTTATCAAAACGGCCTGGTTCTATTTTCCTTCCTGACCCCAATAGTCAGTTGTTTACCATATGGTGCCAATATACGGCCCCTCTTCGCCACGAAGATTCCAGCATGAACAGCAATAAGGACATTGCATGTACATTTTCCAGGCTACCCCGGCCGATCTTGAAGAAACTAGCTATCTATTTGATGCCTACCGTCAATTTTATGGGCAGGAACCGGATCATGGTGCCGCAGCCGGGTTTATTGCTGAGCGCCTCACCAACGCAGATTCAGTGATCTTTCTTGCTCGCCATGAGATGGGGGAAACCATGGGATTTGTCCAGCTCTACCCTGCCTTTTCATCCGTTGCCATGAAGCGGATGTGGTATCTCAACGATCTCTTTGTCGCCGAGTCAGCTCGCCAGCAGGGGGTGGCAAGAGCTCTGTTAAAACGAGTAGCCAGCTTTGCCAAAGAGACAGACGCACTAACCGTAAAACTGGCAACATCCATCTCCAATCAACCAGCAAAATCGCTGTACGAATCAGAGGGATATCAAAAGGTCATCGCTTTTGATCACTACACCCAACGGGTTTAGGTGAGATAGAGGGCCCATCCACCATTAGTTATTGCTGACATCCTTCTCCCCTTGAGGGAGAAGGGTTGGGATGAGGGGGGATAGGAACTCACATTTACTCTGCTGGCACGAGCGCCAGCACCATGCAGATCTCGCAGGCATCGTGGCCGGTGCTGCCGAGCGGCCCCGGCAGGTGCTCGAAGCCCAGGGATTCGTAGAGCGCGGTGGCCTCACGCAGCACGGCGGTGGTCTCCAGGTAGCAGCGCTGATAGCCGAGCACGCGCGCCTCGTCCAGCGCCTGCAGTACCAGCCGTCGCCCCAGTCCCAGCCCGCGCAGGGAGGGCATGAAGTACATCTTCTGCAGCTCGCAGACTTGCCCCTCTTCCCCCGCCAGCGGCGCTATGCCGCCCCCGCCCAGAATGGAGCCATCGGGTCCCTCGATCACCCAGTAGCGGCTGCGCTCACCCAGGTAGGTTTCATGGAGAAAGTCGAGATTGGGATCCGCTACGCCGTAGCCCTTGTCGGCGGTGAGGCCGTATTCGGCGGAGACGGCGCGCACCACGGCAGCGATGGCAGGGTTATCGGCCGGGGTGATGGGGCGAATGCGATAGCCCTGCTGGCGACGGGCACGGGAGAGGGCGCTGCGATAGAGGCGCAGGCCTTCCCACAGCTGCTCGCGCTCGGCGAGGGTGAGCTGGGCCAGGGTCTCCTCCATGGCGCTGTCCATCTCCTGATGCAGATCCAGCAGCTGGGCCTGACCGGCGATGGTGAGGCGCGCCTCCTTGCTGCGACCATCGGACGGATGGGGATGCCAGCTGATGAGCTCGCGCTCGGCCAGGCGGGCCAGCGGGCGGCTGGCGTTGGACTTGTCGATGCGCAGCCGCTCCGCCAGTTGCTGATTGGTGGCGGGGCCGCTCTCCAGCTCGATCAGCAGATGGGCTTCGAGCGGGCTGAGCGCCAGTTCGCCGCACTGTTGGGAGAGCATGCCGAGTTCGCGAACCAGATCGCGCGACAGGGCGCGCAGGGGGCGGGGATCCATATCAGGGCTTCCTATTTGGTTGTCATCAACAACCAATATAGCCAACTAGTTGTTACTAGCAACTTTTTATTGGGTTCGTGAGGGATCGCGAAACCGACGGGTATCACAAGCGGGCACAAAAAAGGGCCCGAGAGGGGCCCAAACATTGGAAACCCGCGCGAGGGCGCGGATCCCATCCTTGGTCAGGCAAGGTGCCGGCGAGCGTTAGACCAGCTCGGCCAGCATGGTGTCGGCATAGGGCACCAGGGCATCGCCCTGTTTCACCTTGGCGAGGTAGTCCGGGTTGGCGATGAGCGGGCGACCGATGGCGACCAGGTCGAAGCGGTCGGCCTTGATGGCCTCGGCTGCGGTCTCGGCGCTGTAGTTGCCCACCCCTACCAGATGGCCGTCGTAGCGGGCGCGCAGGTAGTCAGAGGCGCGGCCGTCCAGGTAGTCGAAGGTGAGGTTGTCATCGAAGATGCCGAGGTGCACATAGGCCAGGTTGCGCTGGTTCAGCTCGGCCAGCAGGTGGTCGAACACGGCGCGATCCCGGGCATCCCCTTCCAGGTGCACATAGGCGCCGGGGGAGAGGCGCAGGCCCACCCGATCCCCGCCGATACGGGCATTGATGGCATCCACCACCTCCAGCGCGAAGCGGCTCATGTTCTCGGGGCTGCCGCCGTAGTTGTCGGTGCGCAGGTTGCTGGCGTGGTGCAGGAACTGATCGATGAGGTAGCCGTTGGCACCGTGGATCTCCACTCCGTCAAAGCCCGCTTCGATGGCGTTGGCGGCGGCCTGGGCATAATCCTCGACCAGCTGGGCGATTTCGCTCTCGGTCAGGGCGCGCGGCACCTGATAGACCAGCTCGCGCATGCGGGGCACCGTGCCCTCATGGGCGACGGCGGAGGGGGCCAGCACTTCGGCGTGGTGGAAGAAGGGGTGGGAGAGACGACCCACGTGCCACAGCTGGGCGAAGATCTTGCCGCCCTTGGCATGCACGGCGCCGGTCACTTTCTTCCAGCCGGCGATCTGCTCGGCGTTGTAGATCCCCGGGGTATTGGGGTAGCCCTGCCCGTCCGGCCGGATGATGGTGGCTTCGGAGATGATGAGGCCGATGTCGGCGCGGCGCGCATAATAGGCGGCCATCTGCTCGGTGGGCACCAGGCCCGGGCCTGCCATGCAGCGGGTGAGGGGAGCCATCATGAAACGGTTGGCGAGGGTGAGGGTGTCGTTGAGGCGATAGGGCTGAAACAGGGTATTCATGATCGTCTGTCCTGAGGGAGTGATTCTTGAACGTGCATTCAAGACGTTTTTTGTTTTGTGTGCAAGTCTTTTTTGAACGAGCATTCAACATGGGTTGGTGTTGCCGTCCCGCTGGGGTAAACTTGCCGCCCTCTTATTTCCCCTCGCCGGCCCCAGGCCGGTGAATCCGCTTTTTCAACGGAGAAACCATGCGCAGCGCCGAGTTCAACCGGGACGACGTCTTGCGAAATGCCATGGAGGCATTTCGGGCCAAGGGTTACGCCAAGACCACCATGCAGGAGCTGGTGGCGGCGACCGGGTTGCATCCGGGCAGCCTCTACGCGGCGTTTGGCAACAAGCGCGGCCTGCTGCTGGCGGCGGTCGACCACTATGTGCAGGAGAAGAGCGCCCTGCGGCGCAGCTTCTTCGCCGCCGCGAGCCCGCTGGCGGGGGTGCAGGCCTACCTCGAGCAGGTGGTGAACGACGCCCTCTGCGGCACCTGTCTGGTGACCCGCACCCTGATGGAGCTGGCGGAGC
The DNA here is from genome assembly GCF_027707805.1 of Aeromonas sp. QDB20. Taxonomy (NCBI): domain Bacteria; kingdom Pseudomonadati; phylum Pseudomonadota; class Gammaproteobacteria; order Aeromonadales; family Aeromonadaceae; genus Aeromonas; species Aeromonas sp. QDB20. The sequence goes on from NZ_JAPCJC010000029.1 coordinate 39,855, forward strand.
AGGACGAGGAGCTGCACCTGAAGCTCAAGGCCATCTATGGCGAGCTGGATGCGGATCTGGCCGCGGTGCTGAGCCTGGCCCTCGAGCGCGGCGAGCTGGCGGCCGGGCGAGACATCCCGACCCTGACCGCCTTTTTGCTCATCAACATCCAAGGCCTGGTCACCTTCGCCCAGTGCCGCCCCGACCCCGTCCTGCTGGGCGGCGTGGTCACCCAGTTGATGACGGCCCTGCGGGCGTAATGCCTCGCCCATAAACAACCATGGCTCCCGCGGGAGCCATGGTTGTTTATGGGGAGGTCACGCGTAGCCGGGTTGTTTGCCCCCTTCTCCCCTCGGGGGAGAAGGGTTGGGGATGAGGGGGAGGGCTCTGCTCAGCGCAATGAGTGCAAAAGAAGTTCCAGTACGGCCTCCATCCGACTCAACACATCGTTATTCCACACCCTGATCACCCGAAAGCCCTGCTGATTGAGGCAGGCCGTTCTTGCACCATCATATTGCCGCCCTGCCGGTTCGTTGTGCTGTGACCCGTCTACCTCGATGATCAGCCTCTGCTCAAGAGAGATGAAATCGACAATGTAGGGCCCGATGGGCATCTGGCGACGGAATTTCACCCCGGCCAGACGGCGGTCGCGTAATTGCAGCCACAGCTTCTGTTCAGCAAGGGTGGCTTCTCGCCTCATGCGCTTGGCAAATGGATGGGTTCTCATGGTGCCTATCCAGAGCTATTTGACCCTATTAGATATAGCCATTCTCCTGTCTGGTGACAGAGAGAGTTGCTTCCCCTCACCCTGGCCCTCTCCCAGAGGGAGAGGGGACAGATCGAGTGACAGTGGTCATCTTGTCGATCATCTCGGGGCCTGGGTGGAATTTTGGGATTATGAACTGGTGAACTGGTGAACTGGTGAACTGGTGAACTGGTGAACTGATGAACTGATGAACTGATGAACTGATGAACTGATGAACTGATGAACTGATGAACTGATGAACTGATGAGTCGATAGGTCGATGTGCTGGTGGGATGGATATGCTTCACCCCGGCAGGCAGGTTGTCAGCCATGTCGCGAGTGGCACGGAACCAGCCCCCTTCTCCCCTTGCGGGAGAAGGGTTGGGGATGAGGGGGAGGGTACACCCAGCCGGGTTACTCCGGATTAACCAGCTCTTTCATCAGATTCTTGAGCCACACCAGGGCCGGTTGCTGCGCATGCACCGGGTGCCAGACGCAGTTGAGGTGATAATCCGGCACATCTTCGGGCAGTGGCAGGCTTTTCAGCGGCCAGTGGCTGGCGAGCAGCTCGGCCACCATGCTGGGCAACACCAGCAGGTGATCGCTCTGGCTGACGATGGCGGCGGCGGACATATAGCTCTGGCTGTTGACCGAGATGGTGCGGCTGAACCCCAGCGTTTTCAGATAGCGATCCAGACTCGCCTCCGAGGTGCCAAGGGGCGAGTGGAACACGTGGGGCATCTCGATCAGCTGCGACAAGCTGATGCGCTCGGCCGGCAGCGCCGGGTCATCCCCACTCTCTGCGAGGCCCGGGGCGGCCATCGGCAGATCGGCGCGCACCAGCCCGGCCAGCGGCTCGGTGAGCCAGGTCTCCTTGCCCAGGTACCCCGGCACCTGCATGTATTCGTCAAAGCCCAGAACCAGGTCTATCTCGCCGCTCGCCAGCTCGGCTTCGGGCAAGGTGTCGCGCAGGATGCGGATCTCGATGGTGACCCCGGGCGCCAGCCGTTTGAGGCGCTGGATAAGCGGCGGGATCAGCACGCACTCCACGTAATCCGTGGTGCAGAGCACGAAGCGGCGCTTCGACTGGCTCGGCTCGAACACCTCCTCGTCGCTGAGCTGTTGCTCCAGCAGCCGCAGCGCCTGCTGCACTCCCAGGTGCAGCCGCTGGGCGCGCGGGGTCGGCAGCATCCCCTGCGGGGTGCGCACCAAGAGCGGATCGCCAAAGAAGGTGCGCAGGCGATTGAGCGCATGGCTCATGGCGGGCTGACTGATAAAGAGGGTTTCGGCGGCGCGGGTGACGCTGCCCTGTGCCATCAGGGCGTCAAAGGCGAGCAGCAGGTTGAGGTCGAGCTGGTGCAGTTTCATCAAGATTATTTGCCAGGCTTATGGGACAATCCATCCTATTCATTTGATGGATGTGAGCGCAACTTCTTACACTGCGACCACTGTTATTTTTCCAGGATCCCCGCGCCGCGTTTTCACGCCAGCGGGGTCTCAATCCATGCAAGGAGCCTTGCGATGAGCATCAAGACCATGAACACCACGCCGGCCGCTGACGGCTTCACCATGCCCGCCGAGTGGGCACACCAGCAGGCCGTCTGGATGATCTGGCCGTTTCGCCCGGACAACTGGCGTGAGGCCGGTCGCTTCGCGCAAGCCACCTTCGCCAAGGTGGCGGATGCCATCGGGCAAGCCACCCCGGTCTTTATGGGGGTGCCGGCCCAGTTTATGGCGCAGGCTCGCGCCATCATGCCCGCCCACGTCACCCTGGTCGAGATGAACAGCGATGACTGCTGGGCCCGCGACAGCGGCCCCACCATAGTCACCAACGCGGCCGGCGAGTGCCGTGGGGTGGATTGGGGCTTCAACGCCTGGGGCGGTCACAAGGGTGGTCTCTACTACCCCTGGGATCAAGACGAGCAAGTGGCGGCCCAGATGCTGGCACAGCACTGCATGGCCCGTTACGATGCGCCGCTCATTCTGGAAGGGGGCTCCATCCACGTCGACGGCGAAGGCACCTGCCTGACCACCGCCGAGTGCCTGCTCAACGAAAACCGCAACCCGCACCTGAGCAAAGAGCAGATCGAAGCGCACCTGCGCGACTATCTGGGTGTGCAGAGCTTTATCTGGCTGGACGAAGGCGTCTACATGGATGAGACCGACGGCCACATCGACAACATGTGCTGCTTCGTGCGTCCGGGTGAAGTGGCCCTGCACTGGACTGACGACCAGAACGATCCCCAGTACGAGCGCTCCGTGGCCGCCCTCAAGGTGCTGGAAGCCGCGGTCGACGCCAAGGGTCGCAAGCTGAAAGTGTGGAAGCTGCCCCAGCCGGGCCCGCTCTACTGCACTCAGGAAGAGTCTGCCGGTGTCGAGAGCGGCAGCGGTGTGCCGCGCGAGGCAGAAGGGCGTCTGGCCGGCTCCTACGTGAACTTCCTCATCACCAACGATCGCATCGTCTACCCGCTGCTGGATGCCGCCACCGACGGCGAAGCCCAGCGCATTCTGGAAGAGATCTTCCCGGAGCATAAGGTCGTCGGCGTACCGGCCCGCGAGATCCTGCTGGGCGGTGGCAATATTCACTGCATTACCCAGCAGATCCCGTCCGGCAAATAAGAACCGGATGACGATCCTGCTGCGAGACCGTGATCAAGGCTCATGTGCTGCTCGCTTATGTGAAACCGAGGGCTCACGTATGTTTATACGCTCCAGTTCCTGCGCTGCTCTTCACCTTGCTGACGGCCGCTCGCGACGGGTCGTAAACCGGTTCCGGTGAGTATTCAAAACCCCACGCCGTGGGGTTTTCTCTCTTGATGACGTGATGGTCGCCGGCGCAGATGCGGCGATCATCATGACAAACAGTCACTCTTTTACAGGAGATCCCCATGATCGAAGTGACCGAGGTTTCCATTGCCGAGCTGCGCGGTGCGCTCGAAGCAGGCCGCACCACTGCGGTCGAACTGGTCAAGGCCTATCTGGCCCGGATCGAGGCCTACAACGGCCCCGAGACACAAACCCGCCTCAACGCCCTCGTGGTGTCCAATCCCGATGCGCTGAAAGAGGCGCAGGCTTCCGATGCTCGTCGCGCCCGTGGCGAAACTCTGGGGCCGCTGGACGGCATCCCCTACACCGCCAAAGACAGCTATCTGGTCAAGGGGCTGACTGCTGCCTCCGGCAGCCCGGCCTTCAAGGATCTGGTGGCCCAGCGCGATGCCTTTACCGTTGAGCGCCTGCGCGCCGCCGGGGCCATCTGCCTTGGCAAAACCAATATGCCCCCCATGGCCAATGGCGGCATGCAGCGCGGCGTCTATGGCCGTGCCGAGAGCCCCTATAACGCCGACTACCTGACCGCGCCGTTTGCCTCCGGCTCCTCCAACGGTGCCGGTACCGCCACCGCCGCCAGCTTCTCTGCCTTTGGTCTGGCTGAAGAGACCTGGTCGAGCGGCCGTGGCCCCGCCTCCAACAACGGCCTGTGTGCCTACACCCCGTCCCGTGGCGTCATCTCGGTGCGCGGCAACTGGCCGCTGACCCCGACCATGGACGTGGTGGTGCCCTACGCCCGCACCATGAATGATCTGCTGGAAGTGCTCGACGTAGTGGTCGCCGACGATAGCGATACCCGTGGCGATCTCTGGCGCTTGCAGCCCTGGGTCAAGATCCCCAAGGCGTCCGAGGTGCGTCCGGCTTCCTATCTGGAGCTGGCTGCCAAAGCCGATGCCCTCAAGGGCAAGCGCCTCGGCGTGCCGCGCATGTTTATCAACAAGGATGAACTGGCCGGCACCAGCGAAAACCCTGGTATCGGCGGCCCGACCGGTCAGCGCATCCATACCCGCGAGGCCGTGATCGCCCTGTGGGAGCAGGCCCGTCAGGCGCTGGAAGCCGCTGGCGCCGAAGTCATCGAAGTGGACTTCCCGCTGGTCTCCAACTGTGAAGGGGACCGACCCGGCGCGCCGACCGTGTTCAATCGCGGTATCGTGAGCCCGGAGTTTCTCAACGACGAGCTGTGGGAGCTCTCCGGCTGGGCGTTCGACGACTTCCTGCGCGCCAACGGCGATCCCAAACTCAACAAGCTGGCTGATGTCGATGGTCCCCAGATCTTCCCCCACGATCCGGGCACCTTGCCGAACCGCGAGGGCGATCTGGCGGCGGGCATGGACGAGTACGTCAATATGGCCAAGCGCGGCCTGAAACGCTTCGACGAGATTGCCTCGGTGCCGGACGGCCTGCGTGGGCTGGAGAAGACCCGCAAGCTGGATCTGGAGGACTGGATGGACGGGCTCAAGCTCGACGCCGTGCTGTTCCCGACCGTCGCCGACGTCGCCCCGGCTGATGCGGATGTGAATCCTGCCTCCGCCGATATCGCCTGGAGCAACGGCATCTGGGTTGCCAACGGCAACCTCGCCATTCGCCACCTCGGCGTACCGACCGTCACCGTTCCCATGGGTATCATGGCCGATATCGGTATGCCGGTGGGTCTGACCTTCGCCGGTCGCGCCTATGACGACAACAAGCTGCTGCGCTTTGCCTCTGCCTTCGAGTCCACCGGCAGCAAGCGGATGGTGCCGCCACGGACGCCGCCGTTGGGGTGATTGGTGTTGTGAGTTAAATCTCTCTGGTTCATTCTGGGAGAATAAATAAACCACCCGTTATGCGGGTGGTTTTTTACTTTCAGAACAGGAGGGGAAGTTAAGTTAGTGAAGCATCTTATATTTAACAGATGTGTCATCTTTATTCTTTTGAATAGCATGGACTATCACCCAACCTTACTTTGCAATTGCAATTACTCCATCAAGAAATAGCGAGTTAACTAGATGATGAGTGGTAACAAAGTATTACCACTCAAAACTTGGGTTTTCATTGAGCTGCAGAGCCAGTACATTGATATTCTTTAGTTACAATCCAGCTTGAGCAACCACCAAAACCGTCAGACATATTACATTGTTTTGTTATCCCCCCGAAAGCTTCGGCATTGGTATAGCCCCATACAGCACATCTCTTAGCTGCTAATAAAATTGCTTGTTCTTCACTTACCTGAGGGACCTCAAACTGACCAAACTCATATGACAGTCTAATAACTCCATCGGCTTTACTTCCTCCTGTTGCAGACCAGTCCTTTGTTGCTGAACAACCAGCTAAAAGAATTGAAATAAACGCTATCGAAATAATTGTATTTTTCATGTCACACGGGAATTCAGATAATAAGTGCGACACTCATGGATGAATGGCGAGAGGTGGCCAACTGCTGATTGGTGGTACCCT